>JANYIW010000316.1 GCA_025358645.1 Bacteroidales bacterium | reverse complement strand
CCTGATACCGGCCGGGGTGGTTGATATCTGAAGCACAAAAAAAGTCAACAATGTAGTTACCTATACTGTGTTGTCTTCTGAATCAATGAATCAACCACCCTGGTCGGGAAATAAAATACTGTATATATAAGATAATCAATCTTCCCGACCACCCCTCCTTCAAAAGGAGGGGAAACTTTTTTACGCAGTTTCCCATTCATCCCCAAAGCTTAAGTTGAAGGCTATGCCCCGGGGGAAGGATGACCTTATGATTGCAAAGGATAGTCCTCCTAAAAATCGAATATTCCAACTATCCTGAGGCTCCAGCTTGAATATTCAATTCTCAGAAGGTTAAGACATGCTGAATATACATGTTTATTCCGGCTTGAAGTTTCTGGCCGCTACTTCATCAAACTCATTCTCAGAGCGCGCAATTACGGCGGTAGCAAGACAATTCCCAATTACATTGACGGATGTACGTGCCATATCCATCAAGACATCAATCCCCAGAATAATAAAAACAGGTTCAACCGGTAAACCGAAGCTGACAACTGTTCCGAGAAGAATCACAAGAGAAGCTCTTGACACTCCTGCAACACCTTTGCTTGTAAGCATCAGGGTAAAACAGATAATAAGCTGTTTATCAAGCGGAAGATCAATACCGGCAGCTTGTGCAACAAAAATTGATGCCAGAGACAGGTATAATGTTGTACCATCAAGATTGAAACTGTAACCTGTCGGTATGACGAATGCCACAATTTTTCTAGGAATCCCGAACTTCTCCATTGATTCCATTGCAGATGGCAATGCTGATTCGGAATTGGATGTCGCGAATGCTATTGTTGCAGGTTCTGAGACTGCCCTGATGAATGGTCTGATTGGAATTCTGAATATAAGTGCAACCGGAAGCAGGACGAAAACCAGGAATACAATTAATGCTACATAGAGGGTAGCCAACAGTTTAAAAAGATTATAAAGTATATCCAGCCCCATGTGTCCTACTGTAAAAGCAATTGCAGCAAATACGGCGATGGGCGCATAGTACATAACAATATTAGTGAACTTAAACATTACTTCTGCCAGGCTTTCACTGAAGCGGATCATTGGTGTCCGGTATTTCTCTTTAACCATAGCAACTGCAATTCCGAAGATAACACTGAAGATCACAATCTGCAATATCTGGCCTTCAAATATTGCTTTCGCTATATTTTCGGGAAAAATGTGAAGAATGAAATCACTGGTAGTCTGAGCTTTAATATTAGCTATAGGAGGTATTCCGGTGCCTTGAGGCAACACGACTCCCACGCCTGCTTTGCCAATGTTTATTGCCAGAAGTCCTATAAATAAGGCAAACGTAGATACTATTTCGAAATACAAAAGTGATTTCCATCCCATTCTTCCGATCTGCCTGATATCCGCGTGACCGGCAATACCTACAACAAGCGTTGAAAAAAGCAGAGGAGCAATAATCGTCTTTATCATCCTGAGGAAAATGTCACTGAAGACCTGAAGCTTCTTAGCCACCTCCGGAACATCATATCCGAATTCAGCTCCGGCAACCATAGATACAAGGATCCATGTTGTCAGAGACCTTTTATGGAAAGCATAAACAAAAAGTAAGGCAACAGTCAGAAGTCTGAATATCAGCAGAATATCGGAACTAATCTCCAGTATCGCATTAGCTTTCAAAACTAAAAGGACAAGCGTAATGCTTATGATAATCAGAAGCAAATAAGGAAATAATTTCCGGATTTTCTGCATTAAATATCCATGTTTATTTTACCCGCAACTGCCTGAGCAGCCGGAATGTTCATGGGTGCCGCAGCCGGAACATGAGTTCATTGTTGCAGCTAATTCATTTTCAGTGGCTTCCCTTATATCAACAATTTTACCTGAAAAAAACAGATCAAGTCCGGCCATAGGATGATTGAAATCCATTCTGACATAGGTGTCTGTAATTTCATTTATTATTCCGGTCAGGGGATTACCTTCTGAATCTGTCATTGGGACATCATTACCTACTCTGCAAATGTCTTCGTTGATCTTTCCATCAGTTTCAAAAACATTAACTGGAACATTGATTATCATCTCTTCCCTTTTATCTCCATAAGCCATTTCGGAATTGAGTTTAAAGCTGAAAAGATCTCCGGCATCCAATAAACTTATATTTGTTTCAAAAACAGGTAACAATCTGCCTGTGCCGTATAAAAATGTTAAAGGCCTGGTCTCATCCAGCGTCTCAATAATTCTACCGTTTGAATCCGCTTCTCTCAGTTCATAAATCAGAGAGACCATTTTATTATTTTCAATTTTCATAGCAACCTTATTTTTAAAGGTTCAAATATAATTTAATTTGCCGGCCGGCAAATCATACAATAATAAATATCAGGATAATTTTTAAAAAAACCTTATAATTGAGGAGAAAATTAAGAGGTCAGAAAGTAAAACTGATTTTTATTTCAGGTTTGCTGTATATATTATAACCTGAATCATTTAGTGGCCATAACACCATAAAATTCAAGGAGGATCTCCTTCCAATCTGCTGACTTATGCCAGCACCGGCAAGAACTGTATTAACATAAAACCGATCTGACTGATATGGAGGAGGGTTTTTCCAGAAAGATGTTTTAAGACTAAGCAATTCATCCTCAAAATGAAGAAAAACTCCGGTATGGACACCCATTGGTAAAACTAAACTAAGATCCTTAATAACAACAAGCTGCAAATAACTTCTCCCTCCATAAATAGATGTCCTGTCAATCTGGTCCTTATAATATCTGTAGGTTGGTCCGACAGCAACTGCTACCCTTGGTAAAACCCAGAATCCTATAACCGGGGAAACCTGTATATCTGTAATAGTTCCAAACATCAGTCCCAAACTTCCACCATAGAATAGTCTCTCTTTAATGGGAGGAGTATCTTCCCTGGTATTCAGTTCATAAGGTAGTTGCTCTTCTCTGTTTTTCTGCCCGGAGATGACTGAAAATGATGCAAATACGATGAGATTAATTAATAATACTTTCTGCCAATTATGGATTATTGCAGCTATTTTATTTTTGAAAGTCATATTTGTTTATTTGTAATACAATTTGTGAGCGCTACAAATAAACGAAAAAATGCATTTATAAATATATAATGCACAAAATCTTTTTCTCCTGCCTTAACCTTATTTCTCAATTTTTTCATAGGAAGCAACCAGTCCTTTTATCAGAGAGGAGCTAAAGCCATTATGCTCCATTTCATTTAATCCAACTATCGTACATCCTTTTGGAGTCGTCACCTTATCGATCTCAAATTCAGGATGTTGGTGTCTCTCAATAAGTAGTTCTGCAGCTCCCTTTACTGTTTGGTTTACAATTGCACCCGCGGTAGCGGCATCAAAACCTATCTGGATACCTCCCTGTATCATTGCCCTGATAAACCGCAGAACATACGCGATTCCGCAAGCGCCTAAAACAGTTGCTGATTCCATCAGATCCTCATCGATGGTCATTGTGGTTCCTATTATATTAAATAAATTTTTTACTAATTCAATTTCTACGGATTTAGCTCCATTATGACATAAGCATGTAACTGATGTACCAACACTTGCAGATATATTTGGCATTGCTCTGAAAACAGGAACCTTTGTACCAATAACTTCCTGAATCTTTTTTATAGTCACACCGGCTGTTACAGATACAAGCAAATGATCACCGGTGTTAATATGATCCTTCAATTCCTCCAGTACATTGACAATGTTATAAGGTTTTACGGCAATTATTATCAGGTCAGATTCTTTTATGGCAGCTATATTATCGGACGTAAGATTAACTCCGGATCCTTTCATAGACGCAAGCTCTTCAATATTTCTTCTGGTTGCAGTAATATTTTTTGAGGGAATAGTTTGTTGTTTCAATAACCCCTGTAAAATAGATATTCCGATATTCCCGCATCCTATAATTGCTACTCTGTTGTTTATCATATTATTATTGTTTATTTTTTCTTAAAGATCGAAATATTAATAATTAATCATCGTTTGTTTTTAAATTATTATGTATTTAACTGATTCTAATATAAATAATTACAAATATAAGACTATTAGCCTTAATATGATACAAAAACCAATCGTTACAATTGATAGTTGGTTTGGCCCACTACGGGGCTTAATAATATAGTGGTAGTTCTAACGTCGGGCTTCGCCCAACTTTAACATATTTAAGGCCTACGGTCTTTTAGCTGGCGCTACTATTCACAAAACTTTCAGTAGTACCACAATAGTATAAGGAGATCCCTTCGCTCCGGATGACTATACCCCTGAGGAGCATAAGGGCCAGAAGAGTTATTCAGTAAAATTTTGTTTTTAACTTATTGTTATTGATTGTCGATAGTCATTTTAATTAAATATTTTTGTATAAATAATTTCACACTCAGAACTGATGACAACTATAAATTATTAAAATGAATATTATAGTCAACGGAGGTACACGCGGAATCGGAAGGGAAGTTGTAACCTTTCTGGCGCAGGATATTAGTAATCAAATTATTGTCACCGGAAGAAATGATAAGGCGTTAGATGAACTTTCAGCCAGCTTTAAAAATGTTAAATCATGCTCCATTGATATGTCAGTTTTTGACAATCAGAGCAAAAAGTTCTCAGATACAATTTCGTTGCATTTCAAAAGTGTTGATATTCTCATTAATATTGCAGGCTTTCTCATCGCGAAAGATTTCGTTGATATGTCAAATGATGAAGCAAGAGTGATAATGGAGACCAACTTTTTTGGACCTGCGTCACTCATCAGAATTTTAAAGCCATTGATGCCCTCAGGATCACATATTGTGAACATCTCAAGTATGGGAGGTTTTCAGGGAAGTGCAAAGTTTAAAGGTCTCTCCTATTACAGCGCTTCTAAAGCTGCAATAGCCTGTCTTACTGAGTGTCTGGCAAACGAATTCACAGAATGCGGCATCAGTGTAAACTGTCTGGCTCTTGGTGCAGTTCAAACAGAGATGCTAAATGAAGCTTTTCCGGGTTATAAGGCTCCGGTAGATGCAAGACATATAGCCGAATTCATTTCGGGTTTTGCTTTGACCGGGCACAAGTTTTTTAATGGGAAAATATTGCCTGTGGCTCTCAGCAATCCGTAATTTTACCCTGGTAAATCAGACGTATGTTTTGATTTCTATCTTCCCATCCAATGCCAGCAATCCGTTAAAAGCCAGCGCTTTCAACTCATCCTCACCGGGATAGACAACTACCTCAGCTATAAAACCGACCATTGACCTTATGATATTGATATTAGAATCCTCGTAGGCCATTCCGCCTGTAAGGATAATTGCGTCGACATTCCCATGAAAAACAGCAGCCATTGCCCCTATTTCTTTTCCAATCTGGTATGAAGAAGCATTACTTATAAGAGAAGCTTTCTTATCTCCATTTTCTGCCATTTTGCAGACCTCAATAAAACTGTTTGTACCCAGATAGGCCATCATTCCTCCTTTTCCTGTAAGCATCTCCATAAGTTCATCGTGCGAAAATCTTCCGCTGAAACATAGGTCAACCAACTGCCCCGAAGGTAACCCTCCTGAACGTTCCGGTGAAAAAGGGCCATCGCCATTCAGTGCATTATTCACATCGATTACCTTTCCGTTTTTATGTGCTCCTACGCTCACCCCGCCTCCCATGTGGGCAATAATCAGACTCAGATCTTCATATTTCCTGTTTGTTGAAGCCGCGTAGATACGGGCGACTGCTTTCTGGTTCAGTGCATGAAATATCGATTTTCTTTCAATTTCCGGATGCCCTGATATTCTGGCAATTGACTGAAGTTCATCAACCACAACAGGATCGACAATATAGGCTGTGGCATAAGATAATGAAGTTGCAATATCATCTGCAATGAGTCCGCCTAAATTGCTCGCATGCTGACCGGAATATCCTGCTGTCAGATCGTCTTTCATCCTTTGATTAACCCTATATATGCCTGATTCGATTGGTTTTACCAGACCACCACGACCCACAACTGCCGCAATCCTTGTTAGGTCAATCTTTCGTTCAGCCAGCTCATTCATTATCAGACCTTTTCTGAAATGGAACTGATCTGTAATTTTTTTAAAATTCTTTAATTCTTCCGCAGAATGTCTGAGGGCTTTCTCAAAAACTAATTTTTCTTCTTCGAAAAGAGAAAATTTTGTTGATGTAGATCCCGGATTGATTGCCAGAATTAGTCGGTTTATCATAAATCGTGGGTGTTTCAATATGTAAATTTCTGACAAATATTCTTATGCCATCAGGCAGGATAATGCAATGCAGAAATACTTGGATATTTCGCTTTCACTTCTTGACATAACTATAACAGGTTTTTCTGTCCCGCGGATAAGTCCTGCGAGTTCTCCGTCTGCAAAAAGCATAAGTCCTTTATAGAATGGATTACTCGACTCCAGTGATGGAAACAGGAGGATATCTGCCTCTCCATTCACAGGAGTTACAACCCCCTTAATCTCAATACTTTTCTTATCGCAAGCCAGGAAAATATCAAGCGGACCATCCATAATACAATTTTTTATCTGATTGCGATCGGCCATTTTGCACATTACCGCGTAATCATCAGAATTCTTAAAATGACGGCTCATTTTTTCTGAGGCGCCTATAAGAGCAATTTTAGGCTTTTTGATACCAAACTTCCGTGCCATTTCTATTGCATGCCGGGCCATAGCAACTTTCTGATCAAGGTCAGGAAATGGAATCACGGCAGTATCGGTAATGAAAAGAAGCTTATGATATGCAGGTATTTCTACGGCACACACATAGCTCAATACAGCATTCGGGAGCATTAATCCTTTTTCCTTATCCATTACCGCTCTGAGAAACTTGTCTGTTCCTACAAGCCCTTTCATAACTATATCTGCCTCTCCTGTTTTTGCTAATCGGACTGCTTCTTCTGATGCATGGGTTTCATTGTACGATTCAACTAAAGTGAAATTCCTTTCATCAATCCCTTCCTTTTTGCAGGTTTTTATTATATCTGAAAGTTTTCCTATCAGAACAGCTTCAATAAGGCCCTTTTTTACTGCTTTATTGATTGCACCAATAGTATTGTTATCCTGAGCCCATGCAACAGCAACACGGTACTTCTTTTTAAGCGTAAGCGCCTTTTCCTCCATCTGCTCCAGAGTCTTGATCATAATCTTATTATTTACATGCTGCTGCTGCTAAAAGTATGCTATCGAATTTTGCCTGTTCCGAATCTGATCTGGAAGTCAGTACAATTGGAACCATAGCGCCGAGAATTATTGAGGCTACTTTGGCCTGAGCAAAGAATACCAGAGATTTATATAATACATTGCCTACCTCAATATCAGGCATTAGCAAAAGATCGGTATCGCCTGCCACTTCGCTCCTGATTCCTTTAAGCTGAGCACTTTCAAGGCTGACAGCATTATCGAAAGCGAGAGGGCCATCAATAATACAATTTTTGATCTGGTCGCGTTGATTCATTTTTGAGAGCAGAGCTGCATCGAGAGTCGCCTTCATATTCTCATTAACCATTTCAACGGCGCCAAGCACTGCCACCTTTGGCATTTTATAACCAAGCCTGTTAAGACATGTAACAGAATTATTTACAATAGCTATCTTATCCTGTAGTGAAGGTGCAATATTCATAGCCACATCGGTAACCGCAATTACTTTATGATATGTCCCAACTTCAAAAAGCGCAAAATGTGATAATAAGTTACCGGTTCTGAGTCCCCACTCCTTATTAAGGACACATCTGAGCAAAATGGCAGATCCGATTTTTCCCTTCATCAGGATATCGGCCTGTTTATTACTAACCATCTTTACAGCTGTTTCGACTGATTTCTGAATATCGGGCTCATGTATAATGGTGACGCCGGTGATATCATAATTATATGATTCACAAATATTCTCAATAGACTCTTTATCCCCCACAAGAATGGGCTCAATAATATTGTCTTTCCAGGCTTTGATAATTGCTCCGAGTGAATGTTGATCCTGTGCCGCTGCCAGAACGAGTTTCTTCCTTGGTCCGCCCTCAACAAGACGTTTCAGATCATTAAGGTTTTTTAACACCATTGAATCAGGGTTTTAGATTACTATTAAACTATATGATGCTCAGCAATTTCCCGAGTCTCTGAGGCAATAACAAATTCTTCATTTGTCGGCACAATCATAACGGTTACTCTGGATCCTTTTTTGCTGATAACCAGCTCCTTGCTTCGAACGCCATTATTTATCTGCTTATCAAATTCCAGACCCATAAATTCGAGGTCTTTGCAGACATTTTCTCTGGTTTCTGATGCATTCTCTCCGATCCCCCCTGTAAAAATAAGCAGGTCGACACCACCCATTGCAGCGGCATAGGCTCCGATATATTTTTTGATGCGATATTCATACATTTTCAGAGCCAGGATGGCACGCTTATCTCCCTCTTCAGCAGCTGATTCGACCTCTCTCATATCAGAAGAGATCCCGGAGATACCCAGTATACCGCTATGTTTATTCAGAAGGGTATTCAGGGAAGAAAAGTCTATTTCTTCCTTTTCCATAATTAAAGTAAGCGCTCCGGCATCGACATCACCTGATCTGGTACCCATTATAAGACCCTCAACAGGTGTAAGACCCATTGAAGTATCAAGCGATTTACCATCTTTTATAGCTGCAATCGAGGCCCCATTCCCAAGGTGACATGTGATGATTTTCTGTTTATCATACTCAAGGTTAAGTATTTCACACCCTCTTTTGGAGACATAGCTGTGACTTGTTCCGTGGAAACCATAACGCCTGATTCCATATTTTTTGTAGAGGGAATAAGGCAGGGCATACATGAAGGAATAATCGGGCATTGTCTGATGAAATGAAGTATCAAAAACACCTACCTGAGGAACATTTGGAAGTAGCGTTTTCATAGCATAAATTCCTTTAAGGTTTGCCGGATTATGAAGCGGAGCAAGATCTGAGCAATCTTCAACTCCTTTTATGGTAATATCATCGAGGTAACAACTTCCCTTAAAGAGTTCACCGCCATGGACAAGACGATGGCCAATTGCATCTATTTCATTCAGATCTTTTATTACACCTCTTTTTTCACTAGTCATTAAACCAAGCAGATATTCAATACCGGTCTGATGATCAAGTATCTCTCCCTCAAGTTTTACTTTGTTGCCGTCGAATCTTTCATTTTTCAGGAACGATCCTTTTAATCCGATTTTCTCAACAATCCCCTTCGCGAGAACCACACCCGTGGTCATATCGAAAAGCTGGTATTTAATTGATGAGCTACCGCAGTTAAGTACTAATATTTTCATTAAAGTTCAGTTTTTAAAAAAAAGTAATTGTTTTAGCAGATGTTGTGTTCATTCTCAGACTGAGTTATTTTTAGTAATCTTAACACCATCCTTATTATATTCATAAAATCCTCTGCCTGTACGTCTTCCCCACTGATTGGCTCTTACAAGCTTTTTAAGCAGAGGTGAAGATTTGTATTTCAGGTCCCCGAATTCATCATACAGGTTTTCACACCATCTGAGTATTTTATCAAGTCCGATCTTGTCGGCCATTTCAAAAGGTCCAAGAGGAAGCCCAAATCCCACCTTCATTGTAAGATCAATATCCTCCATTGTTCCGACACCTTCCATTAAGATCTCGCATGCTTCATTAATAAATGGAACAATAAGACGCGTGCTGATTATACCCGGAGATTCTTTTACAGGAACTACCTGCTTACCAATCAGATTGGCAAATTTTATAGTATTGTCATAAGCAATCTGCGAAGTATACAGACCTTTGACAATTTCCACAATTCTGGCATCCGCTTCGGGAGTAAGAAAATGAAAGCTTACACAACGGTCTTTATAGATAAGATCGGCAGTAAGTTCAGTAATAACCTGGGTTGATGAGTTAGTGGCAATTATGGTTTCCCTGTCGACATGACTTTCGATAGTTTTCAATATATCGGCGCGCACTATATGGCTATGTTCACGGCTTGATGATTTGATCGCTTCAATTACAATATCGCAACCTTTAAAATCTGCATAATCTATTGTACCCTTAATACGAGACAAAATACCAAGTTTTTCAGAATTGGTCATACCCCACCTCTCAATCATACGGTCAAGTTCTTTTGCAAGATCGATGAATGCCTGGTTTATCTTCTCCTGACTAAGGTCAAGAAAGATCACGTCCAATCCTCTGGAACTTACCATTCTTGCAATATTTTGTCCAACTGAACCTGCACCCACTATTCCAACCCTTGAAAACAAAGTTTTTGGCTTATTGTCCTTCGATAGTCCATAATCCTCCAGCCGTTCAATATTTTCTGCCATATATGTATTATTATTTATTATCCGAAGTTCATTATCCTACTTTTTCAGTCCTGCTGCCTGATTTGATGTTATCGCGATCATGCTTACAATATCGCTTACAGAACATCCACGTGAAAGGTCGTTTATCGGTGAGGCCATTCCCTGCAAAATCGGCCCGATAGCTTCGGCGTGAGCAAGCCTTTGAACCAGTTTATAAGCTATATTCCCGGAATTCAGATCAGGAAAAATAAGGACATTCGCTTTTCCCGCAATCGGGCTGCCCGGGGCCTTACTTTTACCAATTGCTTCAACCAGGGCCGCATCTGCCTGCAGTTCACCATCAATATGAAGATCCGGCGCCATCTCTTTCGCAATTCTTGTTGCGTTTACTACTTTATCAACCATCTCATGTTTAGCGCTCCCTTTGGTTGAAAAACTAAGCATGGCAATTCTTGGTTCAAATCCGACAATTGACCTTGCTGTATGAGCGGTTGCAATAGCAATTTCAGCGAGTTCTTTTTCATTTGGATTTGGATGAACAGCGCCATCAGCAAATATTATAATACCATTCTCACCAAAGTTCTTATCAGGAAGAATCATAATAAATGCTCCGGAAACAACAGATATTCCCGGCGCTGTTTTTACATAATGGAATGCAGGACGCAAAACATCGCCTGTAGCATGATCAGCTCCGGAAACTTCGCCATCGGCATCACCATTCTTAATCATCAGTACGCCAAGGTAAAGCGGGTCTTCAATAAGCTTTGAAGCTTCCTCCCTGGTCATTCCTTTGCTCTTCCTGAGTTCAACCATCAGATTAATATAATGATCTTTATTTGGATGCTCTTTTGGATTAACGATGGTAGCTTTTGAAATATTCTTTAATCCGAGTTTTGTAGCGTGTGCATTTATCTCCGAAGGATCCCCAATCAATATTATCTGAGCCAATTCTTCTTTTATAGCAATGTCAGCTGCCTTAATTGTTCTTTCTTCATACCCTTCGGGAAGCACAATCCGCATTATGTGTTTTTTGGCATTTTGTTTGATGCGATCTAATAATTCCATTGTGTATCAGTATATTAATAAGTTCGAAATATTTTTATAAATGTACGGAAAAAAAGTTCTATTAAACAATTTTGAATAACATGATTAATATCATTATTAGTAACTAAAGAGTACTTAAAGTAGAAGAAGAGTTTGGAGTGCCTAAAGTAGAAGAAGAGTTTGGAGTGCCTAAAGTTTGGAGTGCATAAAGATAAAAAAATGAAATTTCTTAAATCGATAATAACTCAATACTCTCTTGGCACTTTAGGCACTTTAGGCACTCCAGGCACTTTAGGCACTCCAGGCACTCTCAAAAAAAAATACGACTAAAATGTCATCATAAAAACTATGATCCAATCATTTTCCTAAATTAGCAGATCGAAATAAAGCTATATAAATGGATACTTATTTTTCACGTCTGGATGTACTTGGAAATAGTCTGGAAGGCGAGATTAAACACGACAAGATCACCACAACTATTTATGCTACCGATGCATCTGTATATAAAGAGGAACCTTCAGCTGTTGCCTGGCCAAAAACTGTATCGGATATCAGAAAAATACTGGATTTTGCAACCAAAGAGAAATCAAGCGTAACCCTCAGGGCAGGAGGCACCTCGCTTGCCGGACAGGTTGTTAGTTCAGGTATTATTGTGGATATCTCGAGATACATGAATAAAATTCTTGAGATAAACCCTTCTGAGATGTGGGTCAGGGTGGAACCCGGAGTCGTTCTTGATGAACTGAATATTAAACTGAAAGAAGTGGGTTTGTTTTTTGGTCCGGAAACTTCAACTTCAAACCGGTGTAACATAGGCGGAATGGTCGGTAATAATGCATGTGGCTCACATTCTGTTGTCTATGGATCGACCAGAGATCATACAATTGAGATTAAAACGCTCCTAAGCGACGGTAGCGAAGCGCTATTTGGTCAGTTGAACAATGAAGAATTCAAGCATAAATGCATCCTTGATAACCTTGAAGGTGAAATCTACCGGAATATCAATAATATACTGGGGGATAAGATAAATCAGGAGAAGATACGGGAAGGATATCCCGATCCTAAAGTGCACAGAAGAAACACCGGATATGCCATTGATCAGCTTCTGGATTCCGGGATTTTTGATGAGAAATCGAAAATGAAATTCAATTTCAGTAAACTGCTTGCAGGCTCAGAAGGAACACTGGCAGTTACAACTGAAATCAAGCTTAATGTAGTTCCATTACCTCCTGCTAATAAAGCACTTGTTTGCGTTCATCTAAATAAAAGGAACGATGCATTCAAAGCTAATCTCATTGCTTTAAAATTTAAACCTTCAGCCGTGGAAATGATGGATAATCGTATCCTTAAGCTGACAGAAGATAATGCAAGCCAGAGAAACAACCGGTTTTTTTTAGAGGGAAACCCGGCAGCGATTCTGATAGTCGAATTTGTAAGGGAAAAACCGGAAGAGATTGACAATGCGGCTTCTGAAATGATTAAGGCATTAAAATCCGCGGATTACGGATACTCCTATCCTATTATAAAAGGAAAAGATATTTCAAAGGTTTGGGAACTCAGAAAGGCAGGACTGGGAGTTCTTGCTAATATGAAAGGAGATCCAAAACCGGTTACTCTTATGGAAGATACTGCAATAAACGTAGAGGCATTACCTGAATATATTGATGATATAGAAGTACTGCTTGCCAAATATGGTAAGGAGGCTGTTTTTCACGCTCATATCGGGACAGGTGAACTTCACATCAGACCTATTCTCAATCTCAAGGATACTGCCGATGTGAAGCTCTTTAGAACACTCGGGTTGGAAACAGCATACCTGGTTAAAAAATACAGGGGTTCACTCAGCGGGGAACATGGCGACGGAAGACTGAGAGGTGAATTTATCCCTATTATTCTCGGAGATTACAACTATAATCTGCTTAAGCAGATAAAAAAATGCTGGGATCCAAATGGAATTTTAAATCCGGGCAAGATCACAGGTACTCCCCCGATGGATACAAATCTGCGTTATATACCCGGTATGCCAACCCGGGATATAGAGACTATCTACGATTTTTCTTCCAGCGATGGAATAATACGAGCAGCAGAAAGATGTAACGGAACAGCTGATTGTCGTAAATCGGCAATAATTGGCGGAACTATGTGCCCCAGCTTTATGGCAACAGGAGATGAATATAAAAGTACCCGTGCCAGAGCCAATGTCATCCGTGAATTTCTGAGCAAAGAGAGTGATCCATGGAACCACCCGGAGATATACGAGATACTTGATCTTTGTCTAGGTTGTAAGGGATGCAAATCTGAATGCCCCTCAAGCGTGGATATTGCAAAGATCAAATCGGAGTTCCTGCAGCATTGGTACGACATACATGGGATTCCATTAAGAACAAGACTCATTGCATATATATCATCAATTAACAGAATCGGCTCCGTGGCTCCTTTCATCTTTAACTTCTTTCTGAAGAACAAACTCACATCCGGAATTGTAAAAGGATTAACAGGTTTTGCTTCAAAAAGATCTATACCGTTACTTTACAGGACGACTCTCAGAAAATGGTGCAACACAAACCTCTCAAAGATCAATCCTGCTAATCCAAAAGGATCAGTATGCCTGTTTATCGACGAATTCAGCAATTTTAACGATACTGAGATAGGGATAGCAGCCATCCGGTTGCTTACATCGCTTAATTACAAAGTGGTCACAGCGGGTCACAAAGTAAGCGCCAGGACATTCCTTTCGAAAGGGCTGGTAAGAACAGCAAAGAAGACGATAAGGAAAAATATTCTTTCATTATCCGGAATAATCTGCGACGAACTTCCCTTAGTCGGAATTGAACCTTCTGCAATACTCGGGTTCAGGGATGAATACCCCGAATTAGCAGGAGATGATTTGAAAGATGCAGCGGAGAAAATTGCAGTAAACAGTTTTATGATCGATGAGTTTATTGCCAGGGAGTTCAGATCGGGAAGAATTGACCGGGCGTCTTTTACCGATGACGGGATGAGCATTCTGCTGCATGCCCATTGCCAGCAAAAGGCTATCGCATCTTCAGCCAGTACAATCGAAATGCTTTCAATACCCAAAAATTTTACTGTGAAAGAAATCCCATCAGGCTGTTGTGGTATGGCCGGATCTTTCGGATATGAAAAAGAACACTTTGAATTAGCTAATCAGGTCGGCGAGCTTGTCTTATTCCCCGAAGTTAGAAATGCTGACAGTAATACATTAATAGTTGCTCCGGGAACAAGTTGCAGGCATCATATTAAAGATGGAACAGGACGGATTGCATTGCATCCCGCTGTTGTGCTATATAATGCACTCCGGTGAGGTAGAGCCTCCTTCGCTAAAGCTTCGGAGGCTGAAAGGTGTGATGGTTTTTAATTTATAGTAGCCATCGTTCTCAACAAGGTGGATGCCCAGGAATAAATATTATGTCTGACAATGACCAGTCTCATCTGTATCATCCTCTGATTTTGTTCCTCTTTAGTCATTTCAAGCGCTGATTTTATCGCATCGGCTGACTTTTCTATATCGTAGGGATTAATAATAATGGCTCCCTGAAGTTCCTGTGATGCGCCCGCAAAACGGCTGAGAATGAGAGTCCCATCATTTTGATGCCGTGACGCAACAAATTCTTTTGCTACCAGGTTCATCCCGTCATGCAACGAAGTTACCATGCAAAAATCCGAAGAAGAATAGAATGGAGAAATTTCTTCGTGACTATGATGGCGTTTTAACAGGAGAATCGCCTTCCAGTTTTTGGCCTTAAATCTCAAATTGATCCTGATAGCCTCATTTTCAACAGCGCTTACCGTGTCAGAATAACTTTTCAGCAGAGTACGGCTTGGCGCTCCAATCTGGACAAAAGTAAATTTTCCTATGTAAGATGGATTTTTCTCCAGGAATCGTTCAATTGCAAGAAATTTTTCAACGATTCCCTTTGTATAATCAATCCTGTCAACACCAATACCTATGAATTGTGAAGTAATGCCATATTCATTTAATAGTTTTGCAGGCTTAATTTTTGGTGATTCTATATCATAATCTTTCAGCGTGAATGCAATGCTGATGGGAAACGGTTTGACATAAGTAGTCCGTCCGCCCTTTTTTACTGAAAAGTTCTCCCATAAAACTCTTGATTCAAGTGCATTATTTACTGTTTCAAGGAAATGGTTGCAATGATATTGTGTATGAAAACCGATCAGGTCAGCCCCAAGCATCCCCTGTAATATTTCTCTCTGCCATGGACAGATACCAAAAGATTCAGGATTTGGCCATGGAATATGCCAGAATATGGCAACTTTAGCTTTAGGCTTTTCATTTTTTATCAGTTCAGGTAATAATGCAAAATGATAATCCTGAATTAATATGAATGGTTCTTCTTCATCTTTAGTTTCTTCCAGGACAGCTTTGGCAAAATTTTCATTCACCTTTTTGTAATACTTCCAGTCATCATTTCTGAAGGTTGGTCGTGTATGTGCAATATGGCAGAGCGGCCATAGACCTTCATTTGAAAAACCATAGTAAAAATGTTTTTCTTCTTCTTTAGTAAGCCAAAGTCTTTTTAAAGTATATTTAGGATCATCAGGAGGAACCTCCACTTTGTTGTGTTTGTTAACAGTTTCTTTATCTGCATCTCCTGTTCCTGAAGCAATCCATAATCCGCTGCAAGCCGTTAGAATAGGTTCCATGGCAGTAATCAAACCACTTGCAGGAACGATGCACTTAATCTCTTTGCCATCATGAATATGCATATACGGTTCACGATTGGAAACTACGATCATTTTCTTTCCCTGTAGCAGGTTTTCCATTTCCACCTTCAACCGTTCTGGCGTCCAGATGGCCTCTGCACTCGTTCTTAACCGTGCTTCCTGATCCGCACTGGCTTTAGCTGCATGCATTTCCTTTGCCATAAACTCAATCTCTTTATGAAGTGGGTCAAGGATATCCATGTGAGGTTCCGGTCTTATTTCACCTCCGCCTCCTGTTCGTACCGCTTTTGCCCAGATAACAATTTTTTTGATCTGTCTGAAAATCCCCCACCTGATCAGCAGCAAAGTAATAACAGACACTAAAAATGCCTGAATAAACCATCCCATGAAGTTCCGAAACCATATTCTGCCAATAACTTTATTAATATATCTGGCATCAGCATAAAAAACAACAGCCTTATTGTATCTATCAATATGTTTCAAAGGCTTGACATATTGATAGATCTTTTTCCCATCTGATTTAAAAAAATTTCCAACAGAAGTCTCCTCAGTCACTGATTGATAAACATAAGCTTTTGAGTAGTCAATTAAACTGCTAACAGAACTGTTGCACAGAATACTGTCATAGTTATAATATATTGCAAAACCCAGCAGATTGTATAGTTTGTTAATACTATCTGCATAACGGTTAATACTTTTCTGATCTATCTTTTCGAAAAACGATGTATCGTTGTGAAATATTTCTTTTACGACCTGTCCGGTACGGAATTCCAACTCATTATTCAATTTAGTTTTTTCAGCTGAACTCTGAAAAAAAGTAAAACCAAAGGCAACCAGTCCAACGGCAAAAATGATTGAAAGTATGAATGAAAGGGTAAATCTCATTCTGACAATTGTTTTAAGAGTGAAGCAACTTCTTTGATATTGTTAAGTTTATATCTTGCAAAGGTAAGTCCTTCTCCGACTTTAATGGTAAAAGCGTTGGAATGTTGCAGAAAATACTCAAACATCTCTTCATCTGTGACATCATCACCTATTGATAAAATAAAATCATATTGGTTTTGCTCAAAAAGCTTTTTTACTGCTCTCCCTTTTCCTGTTTCATTTGTCAATATTTCGACTACTTTATTTCCATCAAGAATTTTTAAATTAAAGGCTTGAATTTCTTTTTCCAGAAGATGGATAAGTTCTCTTGAACTTGCATATCCAAGATCCGGGTCCGCATTCCTGTAGTGCCATGTTAAGGAAAAATATTTTTCCTCTATAAATGATTCTGCACATTTAACGGTAATCTGATTCAGAATAGGAATGATTGTCTTCTTCCATTCGAAATTATCTATTATCTGATTCCTCCATACTCCGTCTTCTTTCACCATTGCCCCATGCTCGGCAATTATATTAATTGGAATATGATTTAAGAATTTATCAATATCTTCATGACCTCTTCCGGTGATAATAAATATTTCTGTTTGCGGATTGTGGACCAGCTTTCTTATAATATCAGATATCTCTGCGGGCAGTTTTGCCATGTCAGGTATCGCTGTATGCTTAACGAGTGTTCCATCATAGTCAAGTAATACCAGTCTATTTGTCGCACTTTTGAATTTTTCATTAATTTCTGCTTCTGTTTTGCTATCCATTTTAATTGTTAATTGGAAAGATCTGAACGTATTACTTTTTCCGTGTCAGTGATTATATTGAGTTAAACAAATTTATTAAATATTTGTTGTGGTATGATATTTTAAATTTTGCTTTTTATTGTAAGGTTCTGATTACTTAAAAAATTTCAGTACTATCTTTGTGTACGTTTTTAGAAATCTACTCTTAACAAAGGAAAATGAAAATAGCTGATAACCTAAATGAACTTTTGTTATGGATAATCTGAATTATGGAGTAATTGGCAATTGCAGGAGTGCAGCCCTCATCTCGGATACAGGAAGTATTGACTGGTGTTGCCTGCCCGACTTTGATTCGCCTTCAGTCTTCGCCAAACTTCTTGATATCGGTAAAGGAGGTTTCTTTAGTGTTACGGTAGATGATAAATATACTATTTCACAGAAATACCTGCACCGGACAAATATTTTGTGTACTGAATTTAAATCGGTTCAGGGTACTTTCGAAGTAATAGATTTTATGCCGCGTTACAAAATAACCGACAATGATTATTTTGCTCCGGCTGAAATTTATCGGTATATCAAACTTATTTCAGGTACGCCGACCTTTAAAGTCAGTTATTTCCCGGCCTTTAATTATGCACGGGAAGAGGTTTCAAACGTAATTGAAGATAATTACATTAAGACCTATTCTAGAGAGACACCAACAGATTGTATATATCTGTATGCCAGCTTAAATTTTAACGACATCCTTGATTTAAAAGAGATTACGCTGACACATAATCAGTTTATGCTGCTATCGTACAACCAAAAGCTGATTGATATAGATATCACAAGAGTTTACATGGAATTTCAGCGTACCAAAGTATATTGGCTTAACTGGACAAATCATTCAAAGAAGTATGAGAAATATCCGGAAGAAATAACGAGGAGTCTGCTGGTATTAAAAATTATGTCTTTTCAGCCGACCGGTGCAGTCCTTGCAGCTCTTACAACCAGCATCCCTGAAACGATTGGCGCTGTACGCAACTGGGATTATCGTTTCTGCTGGTTGCGGGATGCTTCTATGTCAATAGATACTCTGCTGAAAATGGGGCATTTCAATTCTGCTCAACGTTTTCTTATATATCTAAAGGGAATTCTGAAATCAAAGAACGATTCATTCCAGGTAATGTATGGGATAAGGGGCGAAAGGGATCTTACTGAAATTGATCTGCCACACCTGGCAGGTTACGAGAACTCAAAACCGGTAAGAATAGGTAATGCAGCATTTTATCAGAAACAGAATGACGTCTTCGGTTATTTACTGAATGTTATTTATCAGTATTATGAATTTTTTCCCGGTACGTTAGATGAAATTGAAGACATGTGGGAGATTGTGCGCAATATTTCTCTAACTGTATCCACTCACTGGGAAAAGCCCGATAAAGGTATCTGGGAAATAAGAAATGATGAACATCACTTTGTTTTCTCAAAAGTTATGAGTTGGGTTGCTATGGACAGGGCATCGAAAATAGCCCGGTTACTAAACAAAACTTATTATACTGAGACATGGAGAGGCATTGCAAATGACATTAAAGAAGATGTACTAAAGAAAGGATGGAAGAACGACCTTCAGACATTTACCCAGACATATAGTAATTCTGAGCTTGATGCATCTTTACTACTGATGGCAGAATATGGTTTTATTCCTGCAGATGATTTGAAGTATCAAAAAACAGTGTTGGCCGTTAAAAATGCACTTTTTTATAACGGGTTGGTTTACCGCTATATAAATCGTGATGATTTTGGCAAACCGGTATCATCATTTACGATATGTACTTTCTGGCTTATTCAGGCTCTGTTCAGAATAGGTATGAAGGAAGAAGCAAAAAATATTTTCGAGAACCTTTTAGCCTGTGGAAACCATCTGGGACTTTTTAGCGAGGATATTGATTTCTCTACAAAAAGGCTTTTAGGTAATTTTCCACAGGCCTATTCACATCTGGCGTTAATTAATACAGCAACTTTGTTTTCCGGGGAGAAATTTCTGCCAAAATACATTAAGCCATAACCTGACACATCGCATATTTGTGGTCTGCATTTTAAAAGTTCAGAGGTACTGTAACCTTGAAACTAATGTTTCTGCCCATGTTATATATGCCGGTTCTACCTGTAGAATTATTTGGATATTCTTCAAAATATTTGAGTCTGCTCAGATGTGATTGATAAGCGACATCTGTGATATTATTTCCTGAAATATTAATGCTTAAAAGTACTTTTCCGTTCCTGTTCATCACATCGGCTCCTATTCCTGCATTAAAAAGTATATAGCCCGGAGTTGGCGTTTCAGTATTATTCGCAGAATAGATACGGTTCTGCATCGCGTAATATTCCATTCCGATCTTGAAGTAAAATGAACTGATATGTTTTAACTTGCCGGAAATGTTAGCTCTTAATTCCGTATTTGTATGTAATGGGGGAATAAATGGCAGATACTTCGAACTATCGGATAATTGTGTCCCATTTCCACCCTTATTTAAAGCATATATTACTGAAATGGAATTTTCGAAATGAAGCCAGTCATAAGGATGGACATCGAGATTTACCTCCCAGCCATAGAGTTGGGCTTTAGCCTGTTGAAATTTAAAAGTCTGGTTCCCTTTCACGATAACCGAATCCTGTCCATGATGGTTTGATAATTTCTGATTAAAGATATAGTTGGAAATCTGATTATTAAACAGGTCCAGGTTACCACTGACATGATCTGATCTGAATGAAATCCCTAAATCTTCCTGAAGACTAAATTCCGGTTTAAGACCGGTATTGCCAATCTGATAAATCAGTGTACCCGGATGAACTCCGTTAGCTGATATTTCAGCAATATTAGGAGCACGGAATCCACGTGCAATGTTAACTTTCGCCAAAATTTTTCTTGTAATATTATAAGTCACACCAAAACTTGCCGACATGCCAGAGAAGGTATGATTATAACTATAGAAGGGATGATGAGCCATTGCTGTATCCGGTGAGTTTACCTGCATATCAAGACCTGACTGAGGGTTAGGACGAGTATACATCTGATCATTTTTAAAAATACGGGTATCATACCTTACACCTGCACTTAAATCCAGTTTATCAATTGATTTTGTTGCCAGAATAAAAGGGCCAATATCAAACTGGTGATAATCGGGTATGATAAATTCAGTGCCCTTGTTGGTATTACGCTGATACATACCATTTACACCAAAAGTTGTTTCCCATCCTTTGAATTCAGGAATGGAGTATTTTAAATCATAAGTAAATGTTTTCAGATCAAGGGACAAACCGGGAACAGATGGGTACTGCGGATGGCTGAATTCTTTCCTTATATTTTGCTGATATCCCAGTGTTAGTCCCAATTTACTTTTTCCTATGATAAAATTATTTGTTGAATATAGCCGATAATGCCTGACAAGTTGATGTAAAGCAATTATTTTATATGAATTTAATTCTGCATCGGAAACAATTGGTCTGAATGTGTCGTCTTCAGTAATTTGCTTAGTGAATTTCCGCGTAACTGCATCGCGACTGCCACCAGGAATTTCCTGTAAGTCATTAAATAATGAAAAGTTGAGATGTGAATAACCCCATTGCTTATTTAAGCCGGTATAAGCGCTTATATCAGATTCATTAAATGCAGTACCATAAACCCGTCCGTCATATTTATTTTGATAATTGGTGGCTGTTTTATGTGACACCACAGTTCCCCAGATAAATCCGTTATGATTTCCAGCCATGGCGGCGGAGGCGCCAATGAGACCGTTATTTGTCTGGTATATAGTTTCTACATGACCCTTTATTGTATCGTTGGGAACAGGTGGCGCAGGAAGTAAATTGACAACACCAGCCAATGCGTCTGAACCATAGGTCAGGCTTGCCGGACCCTTGATAACTTCAATGCGGTCAACAGCATTTTCATCAACTTCAACACCATGTTCATCACCCCATTGTTGCCCTTCTTGTCTGATGCCATCGAATAACGTCAGTACCCGGTTATACCCCAGACCGTGAATAAATGGCTTTGACACATTTGGGCCTGTCGTCACAGCGCTTACTCCTGGAAGTTTTGAAATTGCATCGATAATATTATTGTTCAGATTTTGCTGTAATTCTTTTCTGCCCAGAGTTATCATAGGAACAGGGTTCCGGGTTATTTCGGTTGCCCTTGATGTGCCTCTGACCACAACCTCGTTAATTTCTGTAATGGCCTGTTCCATTATAAAATTCATGGAATTTGTCGTTGCTAAGTCAATTTTTTCAACAACCGATTTATATCCCAAAAAACTCACCTGAACAATAACTTTTGCATGCGGAAGATTATCGATCTGATAAACACCGTTCTTATCTGCAATAGCACCTGTATTAAGTTCCGGGATATAAATAGTCGCCCCTGGAATGACTTCTCCGGTTTTATCGTCAGTTATTTTACCGGTTAACTTATTTTGGGCTGATGCAAAATAACAAATTGATATCAAAAGGCAAAAGGCATAGGATTTCTTCATTTTATTGATTGGTTGATCTTTAACCTATTTCAGGATTCATTAATTGGAAGATGCTGAGTCCTGTTGTAATCATAACGGATTTGTTGTGCAAACTAACATGCACATTTAATTTCCTGGCCTTCGGAGCCATAAGTTCCTTCAGTTGCATATCCGTCAGATTTCCAGGACTCAATGCCACCAAATAATTCTTTTACCTTAAACCCAAGTTTTGACATATTCAGTGCTCCGCGTGTTGAAGCATTACATCCATTTCCACTACAATAACACGCGTATGTAATTGTTTTATCCAGCTGCCTGGTACTCATTTCATTCATTTCTCTGTGAGGCAGGTTTATTGCACCTGGAATATGCTCTTTCTCAAAAGCAAATGGTTTTCTTGTATCCAATGGAATAAAACTTTCTCCTTTTTCAACAGCGTTGAATAAGTCAGAAGGATCCATCTCAAAATCAAGCTTGCTCTGGTAATATTCTATTTGTTTGTTCATGGTTATATAATTTAATTTTACTTACAAACAATGATTCCTGTTAAAATGTTTTCAAGTTCATGATATCAGGGGTATTAAACAGCATTACAGTTTTGAAATAACTAATCCATAATGATAAGGTTCAATTACTACGGGATTTTTGTCTAACTTAAATTTAGATTTATCAATCCATTGTAAAATCTGGACGGGATTTGGTCTGATACTTAAATCCGGTCCGCGAGGTGTTAAAATATCACTCCGCCAGTGCAATATTCCAATCTTCCCTTTTGGTTTTAGTATTCTATATGCCTCGGTTAAAAAATCAATCGGAGAATCGTGGTGGAGAATATTAAATAGCATTACATAATCAATCGAATCGGATGCCAATCCTGTTGTTTGAATTAAAATATCTCTTTGTTCAGGTATCACATTATCGATACGTTCATTGGTTATTTTTTGCTTTACAATATCGACCATATCTTTTTCAATATCAAAAGTGTATAACTTGCCGGTAATCTGTTTTGATGACGGTATTGTAAATGTCCCATATCCGCAACCAATCTCAACTAAATCGTTAATCATTGAGTTGATTTGTAATTCAGATAGTATCAAATCAACGTTAAAAAAGTCTGACCAGATATCTTCTACTGGCATTCCGCTATCTCTTACTTTCAATTTTCAACAATTAATTATCACAAATGATGCCTTTTCAATTTTCCCAATTACTAATCGCAACAGTTGCATTCCTTTCCTTTCGCCTTCTCAAAAGCCTCTTTCCCCTCCATAACTGAAAAATAAATTAATCCGGCTGCTCCTATTAAATCAGCATAAGCAAATCCTGTCAGTTCATAAATAAGACTTGATAAAAGTAGTACAACTGACATATACACACACACCTTTGTACAATTGGCATCGGCAATAACTGGCCTCGAATCAAGTAGCTTTCCGACGCGTTTTTTTGCAGTCATAAGCCAAACCATTACAATAATTGAAATTAAAGAAATAATAATGCCCCAGAGAGTTGTTTCGGGCTTATGATTGGCAATAATGTTTAAAATAATACCTGCTAAAAGTCCGGCTGACAGAAGATAAAAAGCAGTACCGGTTATTTTCAAGGCTTTAATTTCAAATTTATTTTTTGAACTCTCCGGATTTTGTTTGATTCGTGATATCATTACTGCGATACCTATACCCGACATTACCTCTATAAAGCTATCAAGGCCAAATCCAAACAAAGTAAGTGTTTCGTCTTTATAACCCATTATCATTGATACAATTCCTTCGGCAATGTTATAGAATATTGTGAATAAGCTTAGCTGATAAGCTTTATTGTAGAGGCGTGTTGTTTGTTCCATGTTTTTCTTTATGAATAGATCAAGATACCTTGCCGTCTTATAAATTAATTGAGCCGGCAGATTGCTATTATAACAAATGTTATGGAAGAAAGTTTGTGTTTGTTAAGCAAACACTACGAGCAATTAGCTCTCTTGCCTCGTATCAGGTATATTAAAGCAGAATATTGATCCTTCACCTGGTTCTGAATTAAACCATATATCACCTCCAAGCAACTCAATATAAGCCTTCGCGATAGATAAACCCAGACCGGTACCCTCGTAACGCTTTGTGCTGCTGCTCTCCGACTGATAAAAGGGTTTAAAGATGTTTGGTTGATGTTCCAACCCTATACCTATACCGGTATCAGATACATAAAATTCAATCATACCTTCCTTTATACTAAAGCCGAACTCAACTTTTCCTTTAAGTGTGAATTTAACTGCATTGCTCAACAGGTTCGTAAGAGACTGGAAAAGCTTGTAGCTGTCTGTGTTAATAATGATCTCTTTCTCATCCATCCGGGCATCGTACCTTAAAAGGATTTTTTTCTCATCTGCAGCAGGCCGTACTCTGTCGTAAATTCTCTTAAGCATCAGACTGAGGTTAACCTCCTTTCTTAATATCCGTACGATCTTTGCTTCAATTTTGGAGATCTCAAGAACGTCGTCCACTATCTCCAGCAGATGGTCTGAACTATGCGTAATTATATCACGGAATTCCAGCTGGTCCTCAATATCATGTCCGGGTTCGTTCAGCAGGGTTGAGAATCCAACAATCGCATTCAAAGGTGTCCTTATCTCATGAGGTAAATTGTTCAGGAATGCAGATTTCAGACGATCGCTCTCGGTTGCCTTCTCTATAGCTCTTTCAAGCTGCAAAAGGGTCTGTTTGTGTTCGCTGATATCGAAGAATATACCCTGTAAACCGGTTGCCTTACCTGTCTTATCATCAATAACCGGAATAAAACTATCCTTAATCCATTTTTTCTCGCCGGATGGAGTCATCACTAATATTTCCGCTTTGTAATTCTGAATTTTCCCATTGATAATTTTTTCACGTAACTCAACAGGGTTACGGGGTATATCTTCATTGGAAGGAATAATCTCTTCAATCATCATAAGATAGAGCTCCTCTGTGAATTCTCCGGGAGTGATTCCGAAAAGCTGTTTAATACCAAAACCCACATTCAGATAATATCCTTCTCCTATAGCCGGTCCAAAGACTAGTTGATATGGTACGCCATCAGCATTCTCAATGGCCCTGCAAATGAAGTCTCCTGAATTGTTGAATTGCTTTTCCACTTCGTTGGTAAATTGACAACCCTGATAGTCGGGAGAAATTCCAGATCTCATAGTTACCGTATTTTTTTTATTTTCCTTACATTCACTCCTTCAAATAAATAGAGAACAACTCTGCCGGTCTTATTTTACAAAACCAACAAAGCGCACATAATCAACTCCTTACAATAACTATCTCGTATAATAAGGGTTAAAACATAAGGTTAATACGGATAGGCATGAAATTGTTACCCTTAAAAACTGTTAATAATTAATAATTATCTCAAATTATCTGGTGAAATCCATCGATTTCAGGTAATTTATTCATGCTTACCGATAAACAATTTTTAATAAAAGCTTGTGAATAAAAAAAATGTGTATATTTGAAATGTTAATGAAAGAATCTACAGAAATCATCAAGTACCTTGAAAGAGTATTCTGATAAAGAGATCATCGAATGTCTGAGAAACCGTCAGAGTTATGTGGTACATTACCTTTCGGACAGGTATATGCCTATGATAAGGCTTATAGTTTATCCGAATGGCGGCACTAATGAGGATGCCCATGATATCTTCCAGGATGGTCTGATAATAATGCTGGAAAAGTTAGACAATAAAGAATTTGCTCTTACCTGTAAATTCAAAACGTTTCTCTATTGTGTATGCGAGCATCTGTGGAAAAGAATTCTAGACAAGCGGCAGGCAGCTTCAAATTACCTGACAAGAAGAAGTGAACCTGAAGTGGAAAATGATTTTACCGAAATTATCGATCAACAGACGTATGAAGAGATATTCAGGGATGTTTTTGAGACCCTCGATCCAATAAGTAAAAAGATACTGACACTATACTGGCAGGAGATCCCGCCACAGGAGATAGCCGATAAGCTTGGATATACTTACGGTTATGTGAAGAAAAAAAAATGCGAAGCCCAGAGTGAACTTACAGAAAAAGTGAAGAAGCATCCGGGTTATATGCTCATAAAAAGGACAGAACTCGCGGCAAGGGAAGTGGTACACTAGTACCATGTAAAAGTAAAATGATAGAAAGATTGCACAAAACACAAAACACAAAACACAAAACGCGAAACGAAAAACGATAAACAATAAACGCGAAACATTATGAACAGGCGGATAAAACATATTAACAGTAATCTGCTGAAGGGTATCAGTAACAGAACCAGAAATGGATTTGAAAATGATATGCCGGCTGGCAGCAATGATTCAGATATCTTCGAAGCCGTTAGTGGATATATGACAGGAGGTCTCGACCTTGAGGATGTGAAGAATGACCCTGCTCTTTCATCAACCAGGGATATTGTTAAAGAAATGATATCGGATTATAATAAGAATATATCAGGTAAGAAGGTTAACGAGAAATTTATCAAAGATATATTCTCAGGTGCCGAATCAGAGAATAAACTAAGTAACGAGATCAGGTTTATTAAACAGGAGATAGACGACAAAAATCTGAACCTGATTACATCGGAATGGGTAAAAGAGTGGCATGAGAAAAAACAGAAAATCGGAGTCCCCGATCCAAAGACAGAAGAGGTCCGGAATTTTGTAACAGAGACTATCAACTCTTCAGTCCATGAACCTGTAAAAATTACCGACGACGACAGGAAGAAAACTTCCGGCCGTAGCCTCTTCGTAAGATATGCTTCACTCTCTGCTGCAGCTCTTATTGGGGTTCTCCTCGTTGTAAGAACACTCCTGCCCTCCTCAAATCCTGAAAGACTTTTTAACTCATACTATAAACCATTCGAAGCCATATCCCCTGTTACCAGAAGCATAAATAATAATGAATCTGTCAACTATTCTGCTGCAATCGTAAGTTATAAAACAGGCGATTATCAGAAAGCGGCAGTCGTTTTTGCGGAAGAATTAAAGAAAGATCCTTTAGCTGTGTCATCACGGTTTTTCCTGGGTTTATCAGAACTGGCTATGAAGAACTATGGAGAGTCAATAAATCTGCTTTCAGAAGTTGTGAATGATTCCGGAGAATATAGTAAGGAGGCCAGATGGTATCTCGGTCTCTCATATCTTAAAACAGGAAATGAGCAGAAAGCCGCCGGGTGTTTTGAATATCTCTCAAAGTCAAACGGTTTCTACAAGGAATCTTCAGAAAAGATTTTGAGTGGTCTTAAATAGAATATCACCATTCCGGCCATAAGTATCACTACCAGACCTATAAGAATAACAGGCACAGTTATATTTCGTGCTATAGGTGCATTGTCACCAAGTACTTCATAAGCCGCCCAGTAATAAGGATTCGTAAACGCAGGAGGAGAATTCTTAAGATACTCGAGTTTTGCAAGCCGCATAGCTTCGTTTTTTTCTTTTCCTTTTGAAAGGTGGTAGTAAAACCGGGTAATTATAGCGGCGCTTGTCTCATCATTAATCTCCCATGTTGTTTTGATCACTGATGATGCTCCGGCAAGAATGAAACCTCGTGCCAGACTCATTAACCCTTCTCCATAGTATAGTGTACCGGTACCAGAGTTACAGGCGCTCAGGACAACCATAGGAGATTTTACCCTGGTCAGGCTAATCTCGTAATTATACAACCTGCCATCTTCCGCGGAATTGTTGTGGGTATCGAATAACAGGTAAGAGAACCTCGAGTTTGAACTATCCGATATCGAATGCATCGCCAGATGAAAAATAGCAGGATCTTGCAATGAATTAATAAAATTTGTTTTAGAGGCATTTCTCCCGCTAAACTCCTTGCCCCTGAACCATTTAAAGACTGATCCGATCTCGTTGCCCGCACCCTTAAGCGATGACAATTCATTTCCGGATATTCTGGTATTGAAGTAATCAGGAGAGAATGCAAATACTTTCACCTCTAACATTGACTTGCTTCTTTTGTTGAATATAAGTGAGGATGAGTACCCATAAGAAAATGTATAATCATTAATCAGGTAGTGAAGTCCTTCATAATCTGTTTGATCAGATTCTGATTTGTTTTTCAGGAATGCATCGAATGGAAGCCATCCTATTTCTTCATCAGGAATAATTATGAGTTTTTTGCCTTTGAAAAGTGCTTCTACCGGCCTTATAAGTTTAAGGTACATATAGTTCAGAGCGCCGGTATAGCTGATGAAATAATCATTTTGCAATCCGGCAATCATTAAAGGACTGGCTGTTTTTCGAATTATTTCAGCATTTTTTACAAAAAGAGAATCCAGAAACTGTTCACGGAAGTCAAGACTGTCATGGGAGATTAAAAAGACATAAA
>JANYIW010000269.1 GCA_025358645.1 Bacteroidales bacterium | reverse complement strand
ATCAGCAAGTATGATGAGAATGGGAATGTACTCGAAACGACTTTGTTCGATCAGGATAATGAATACGTTAAAGGCAAACTGGTTCCCGTCACCCGGAATGCTTATGATAGCCATGGCGCCCTGATCGAAGTTAAGAATTTGGATAAAGATGGAAACGTCATAAATAGTCCGGATAACGGCGTAGCAATAACCGAATATAAGTATGATGAGCTTGGAAACCGTACCGGGACACTCACGTTCGACAAGGACAAAGTTCCGGTAAAAGTTTAACCAGTACTGAAATATCAGCAAAATGAAGAGAAAATATTATTCATTATTCTTATTCATACTGTTTTTCATCCCTTTTTTTACAGGATGCAAAAGTAAAAAAACGGAGAATAAGCAAGCAGTAAATCAGGATGTTATAAAACCTGTGCCAATCACTGTTGGAAATGAGACTACACTATTATTAAAAGATCTTAAAGAAAATGGTGATTATGTAAATAGTAAAGTATACCCATCGCTGATAAAAGCCTCGATAGTCAATGAAAGTCTGGGTAAAAATATCCTTGTAGTTGATCTTCGGACTCCAAAACAGTTTTCAGAAGGCCATATTAAAAGTGCAGTGAATAAGAAGTTTGAGGAACTACCTCCTTATTTTGAAACCGGGATTAAGCCATTTGAATTTGACAAGATTATTATGGTAAGCGATGACGGTCAGGTATCAAGTTATGCAACCTGCCTTTTAAGGTTAATGGGGTATGGCAATGTATATTCAATGCGATGGGGAATGAGTGCATGGAATAACAGGTATGCGCAGGAAGGATGGCTAAAAGGAATATCCGGAAAATATGAAAAAAATCTGGAAAATACTGTTAATGAAAGAACTACTTTACTTGCAATGCCAGAACTAAAGACCGGACTATTAACCGGATCTGAGATCGGGACGGCAAGATTCCTGAAGTTGTTTGAAGAAGGCGCCTCAAACATCCTTATAACAGCTGATGAAGTATTCAGTAATCCTAAAAAATATTATATAATAAATCTGGAGCGCAAAGACAAATACGATGACGGACATATACCAGGATCAGTAAGATATAAGCCTGAAGGCACTCTTGGATTTACTGATGAGATGGCATCCATTCCAACTGATAAACCAATTGTCGTTTATTGCGGAACAGGTCATAACTCAGGATTTGCAACAGCCTACCTGCGACTGTTTGGTTATGACGCCCGCACTCTTAAATATGGTAACAATGGGTTTATGCACGACAAGATGATTAAACAGAGAACTGCTTTGTCTTGGCTTCCTTTTGGTTCTGAAGATGTAAATAACTTTGAAGTAGTAAAATAGTTTTTCTGACTTTTCTAATGCTGATAATTCCGGTCAGTGCATTAAGGTGTCTGGCCGGAATTTATATTTAAAGACCTCGTTGTCAGTGCTTGTGGTAAGAATATAAATATTCGTGCAACCCATCTGACTAAGAATCATCCATATCCTCGCTGATAAACCAGGTTCTGATGAGGAAAGCAATACCGAACCATTATGTTTCAGAATTGTATTAACATATTTCTTACAGAGAATTGAGTCTGCAGTTATATTTTGTACTTCACCGGTTATCTCATTGACAGATTTGTAGTCTTTATCCATATTGATTATCAGATTTTTTCCTGCAAAACGTGAGGCTTGCTCCCGGGTAATTGTATTTGATTGTTCTAAAGTAGGCCCGGCCAATCTTTTTGCGTCATTTTTGAAATGATTTATCCCTGATGACCTGATAACTACCAGAACCAGTACTATCAAAACTACTGCGATTACTATTTTATTGTTCTTTATTAATTCCATCAACAATTGATCCTAATTCCTAATTCTGAATTCAAACTTTAAATTACTGCTTTTTGCATATTCCTTTTTCCTTTTTTCCTTTTTCCTTTTTCCTCACCCCTCACGCCTCACGCCTCACCCCTCACACCTCACACCTCACGCCTCACGCCTTACTCACATCCTCCATCGAGTTTTTTTGCGGCTAAAAGTTTCGACTGCTTGAATTTCAATTTCAGGCTATCAGGTAAACTGTTCATTACGGTAAACATCTTTTTCGCTCTTGTTCTGGTTTCAAACAGTGCGTTTTCTCTTGCTGAGATTCTTTCTCCGGAAAAATTACCGTTCATTACGGTTTTAAACCACTCATTCAGACCACCTTTCATTACAAAAGTATTTTTAAGGTTTAATCCCTTTGAAATTGCGAGAGCATAGTTGGAATTAAAATCACCGTTAGAGTAGAAAATGTTTACGGTTTTTCCATTATTCAGAATAGTTCCCGGATCATTATCGAGTAGTTTACTATAGGGAATATTTATCGAACCCGGAATATTCACTGTTCTGAATTCTTCCGGCGTTCTGAGATCAATTATCTGAACGGAACTATCTTCCGATACTATAAACTTTGCCACCTGGTCGACTGTCAGATATGTGTTGTCGTCGAGTACTTCAGACAGTAATATTTGCGGTTTGACAGTAAAAGATCTGCTTCCGGAAAGGGGTAACAAAGCAAGGATCATCCCCATACACAAAAGTCCAACTGAAAATTTTTCCCTGGGATTCATGGTTTTGATTTTTAAATTTCATTTGTTATATCAGGTCGTGCAAATTTCTTTTCCGCAAGTTCTGCAATCCAGAACATTGCCACCGCTGCAATTATGAGAAGAAATGTAAAGAGGCCGGGTGATATACCCATAACCTCATTAATTTTAACAGGTCCCTTGTATGACCCGTTAGCCAGTTTCTGTATGAATGGATAGGTTTCAGCAAAAAGAAATGCTCCTGTCATTCCTCCCAGAAAAAAGATCATTGCATCGATCTTCCCGATTGAAAGTGCACTTAAACCGGTACCCGGACAAAACCCGCCCATGATAAAGCCCGCACCCATTATTATTCCTCCTACAATCGAAGCAGCTACATAGAATTCATTCACAAAGACAAGATTCAGATTGAGTAATCCAAAGTAACTTAATAACTGGGATCCGATGAGTGCAACAATCGCGGCAGTAAAAAAAACCTTGATTACAGTGGTATCGTATCCATAAAACATACCAGCCAGTTTCCGGCTTGATGAGAAACCCGCCTGCTCAAGAGCAAATCCGAAACCGATGCCAATCAGCAGAGCGATAAGTAAATCCAGCCATTCGGGTATTGATATTAATGATGATATTGGTCCCATTTTATGTCTTTATGTCTTTATGTCTAAATGTCTGAATGTCCCTGTGCTATGTGCCCTGCGCTCTGTGCCCTGCGCTCTGTGCCCTTTGCCCTGTGCTCTGTGCCCTGTGCCCTGCGCCCTGTGCCCTGCGCCCTGTGTTTTCATATCCAGTTTTTCCTGAAGAACCACGCAAAGAGATAGGCAGAGCCAAAAATTGCAATCATGGTAACAAATCCTGCAACCGATAGAACCGCCATTCCCGAGAGTGCTGCGCCACTAGTACATCCGCGTGCAAGCTGGGCCCCATATACAAAAAACAGGCCTCCCAGGAAAGCAAAGATCAATCGTCTGGTATTAGTAATCTTCGGAGATTTTTCAATTTTAAACTTAAGTCTTTTAGATATTGCCCCGGATAAGAAACCTCCTGCAACCACTCCGAATATCTCAATAGTTAACCAGTTTTTTAGAGGTTTTTTCCCATCTTCAAAATATTTGCTATAATAAATTGATCTATCTGCATGCGGGCGATCAACGGCGCCAACAATAGAAACCACGCAATATTTGAGGCCTCCGCTGGCACCCAGACCTCTACCTGCAAGGAACATAGCAAGAAGAAGAACTATCCCTAAAAGTGTACCTGCCAGGTACGGATTCATATATTTGTTTTTCATATAAACAAATTGAAAGATTGTTATTCGCTCGGATGCAAAAATAGTAAATATCAGACACTAATAAAACAGTCAGAAGCGTACAAAGTTCAGAAGTAACAGAATAGAGAGACTGGAATCTCCCAAAACTTCAAGACCGTAATTCCCGAGGAATTAAAAAAGGGTAAAGCGCTAAGCTATACCCTTTTTACAGATAAATTATTAATTTTAACTGGATGGCACCAGATCTTTTGTTTTTATTTTCGCCGGAGTAAATATTCCGATTACCCCTTTTATTCCTACACTCATTACTATGTTAAAAAAGAAGGAGAGAAATCCAATCAATAACAGAGTGCCACAAATTGCTGCAAACAACATATAAATGTTAAACTCACCATGGAGATACAAAGACCGTCTGAGCATTCCATGCAAGCCTGCCATACCCATGAAAGCGCCCATGCCAATACCACCTGTCAGATGGCACCAGAAATGAACATTAACAAGTTTCTGGCTGTAGATTTTTGCACCATTTGTAATAATTGGAAAAAGTATATAAATAGTTGAATATAAGGTCATTGTAAGACCAATGAGTATAGCAACATGAACATGAGGACCCACTACCCATTGAGTATTATGGAGAATTCTGTTTAATCCTACGTCAGCCTGCATAATTCCGGCTGGCACAGCAAGAGCAAATCCGAGAAGACCACCCAGAAGAAACTTCAGTGGATTTGTCATTTTAAGAGGTCTTGCGCTCCAAAGAGTTGCCAGAGTTATGAAAAATGCCAGACCCTGTGTTATCAGTTCAAAGGCAGTCACCATCTCTCCCGATACTACTTTTAGGATTGCAGGTTGTGCCTGATCGGAGAGCAGGTGATGAGACCACACAGTCCATGAAACAATAAGTTCAACAAGCAAAGCAGCCCTGGCAATATTCTGCATGAACAGAGGTTTCCCGCTTATCATAGTAGCCAGTAAGTACCATGTTCCTGCAACAAAAATCAGCACAAGTCCGTCAGCAATAAGATCGAGGCCCCACCAGAACCAGTTCTTATACAAGAGAGCATCAATAGCAGTACTCTTAAGATCAAAACCTAAAATAGCAGCTACCATATATACCAGTATCAATACCCCGGTAAAAAGTATAATTGCTGTATTCAGTGCCACATCAACACTCCCTCTGGCCACTGCAGCCACTGGAAGAGGAACCAGATGTTCCTTCTTGTTTTTTGTAAAAAGGTTTCTGAATCCGGTTATCCCCAGTGCAGAAGCAAGAAGCGCTTTTGAAGGTTGTTTATCCCAACCTTCCGGAGTATAAACTATTGTTTTAAATATATTTATTACAAAAAATGCGCTGCCAATCATTACAAGTGCGATCCCGGTAATAAAAAAAGTTCCTCCCCACACACTGAATTGTGTGAAATCTGCCGGTAAGGGCCAGTAAAGAGTGTAAAGAGGTGCATAATGGCTGACAAATCCGGCAAACCAAAAGGTAAATGTTCCAACTGTGATAAGAATGAAAGTCCAGTTACCAAGTTTAATACTCCACAATGGTTTCTTCATAAGGAATGGAACGAGGAAAAGAAAAGCGCCGAATACTATCAGGTAAGTTGAACCGAAAATTCCAACAAGCGGATGTGCTGTAAGAATTGCAAAGAACTGTGGTTCTGTAATGAAGGGCAGTGGCTTGTATTCATATAACCTCATAAGCATACCTTCAATTACCACGAAGCCAAAATAAATCAGACCAACAACTACAAACCGTAGTGTCAGTTTTTGCATAGGTGTGAGCGATTCAGACTTAAAAAGTTCCTGCTCACCATTTATCAGGGTTTTAATAAAACTCATTTCAACTTAGATTTAAGAATTGTAAATTTAATAATGTTAGTTTGTTGCCTTAGCTGGAATAACCTGAACAACATCTTTCAGAATCATAAAGACTCCTTTTGGACCCGAATATTCGGTTGAGCGTATAGTGTATACTCCTTCTCTATCGAACTGCCATAAGAGATCATTTCTGTGGCCCGGTACAACCTGCATTTGAAACATCATACTGTTATCGTTTCTGAACAGACCGAAGCCGTAAGTAAGATCTTCTGATTGAACATCGAAAAGAACCTTGTCATTAACATTGATTACCAGTTTATCAGACGGCATGATAAATTGATGATCTTTTACTTTTATAACAAATGTCTTATCGGGATTATAATCAGATCTGTTCAGATCCATCTCCGCCCATGGGATTGTGTTGTAGGTTATTAAATGCAAGGACACTCCAAGCACAGTAAGAAATCCGACAAACGTGTAGAAAATAGCCGGTTTAACACTTAGTCCTTTACCTTTTCCGGTAACCTTAATACTGAACCAGACAATCAGTAGAATGATAACAATACAATAGAACGTGTAAGCCAGAGTTTGCCCTGTGATAACCATCCTTGAGTCAACCATATTACCTCCTTTTAAATGTTTAGATCATATTATACAAATATGATCAATTAATCCAAATATATCCCGAATTATTGTTAATTATTTCACAATGGATGCAAGACTGCCGGACTTCAGGACTGCAAGACTATTTTTAGTACCTTTGAGCAGACAAAAATAATCAGGATGGGCAAATTCAAATTGACAATTGAATACGAGGGTACCCGTTACTCAGGCTGGCAGATGCAAAAGGGTGGTAAAACAATACAGGGAGAGATACTGGATGCATGCAGGGAACTATTTAAAAATGAAACCATTGATATTTTCGGAGCAGGACGGACCGATGGCGGGGTGCATGCTTCGGGACAGGTTGCGCACCTGGAAGTTGAAACGGACCTGGTTCCATTGAAGATAAAATACGGGATAAACGACCGGCTTCCACCAGATATCTGCATTATCAATGTTGAAGAGGCACATCCGAAATTTCATGCCCGGCATGATGCAAATGCCAGGAGTTATATTTATCAGATCAGCAGGAGACGCACGGCTTTTGGGAAAAAATTTGTCTGGTGGATAAAAGATCCGCTTGATATTAATCTGATGAACGAGGCTGTCAAACATTTTCCCGGCTTGAAAGACTACAGGTATTTTACAGACGAGGATGCCGAAGCTTCATCTACTAAAGTTGAGATATTACATGCAAAGGTGAATGATTTCGGTGATATGCTTGTTTTCCATGTTGTTGGATCGCATTTTCTGTGGAAACAGGTAAGACGTATGACAGGAGTCCTTGTTGAAGTAGGAAGAGGGAAACTTTCTCCCGCCGAAGTTGCCACATTTTTCAGACTCAAAACAGATATCCCTGCTAAACTTACAGCTCCTCCAAGCGGGCTGTTTCTTGAAAAAGTTTATTATAAGAACGAAGAGATAAGTTACCTTACGAAACCCATTATTAATATTTAAATTTCTGCCCGGTATTCGATGAACAGTCACCCATTACATAAACATTCCAAAGCGGGTGGTATTTCCTGAGAAAGGTTCATTTCAATTAAGCGATCAGTCCTTTTATCTGTACATTTTTTGCAGCTGGAAAAGAGGCCGAGGTCCCATACATCTGCAAATATGCGGCCTGCTTTCAAACCAATTCCATATTCCACTACAATTTCCAGAGAGTGAATATCAGGCAGGCTGAAGTCGCCTTTTGCCATTAGCAGATCCATTGCCCCGTTCCCTGCTCTGACAGGAATGATAGTGCAACATTCCACCCCGCTGTTGAAAGCAAAATCTATTGATCGTTCAGCCCAATAAACGCCCTCTGATTCTGAGAGCAGGGGAGGCCTGAGGAGAATAAAAGCTCTGGAACTTATATCATGGTTCGCAAGAAAGCTGACAGAATTACGGAAATCATCCAAAGACATTTGCTTATTCAGATTACGGAGAATATCAGGATGTATAGTTTCCAGACCCATTGCAATATGTAACTCGGGTATCAGCAAATCTCTGAAATGCAGACATTTTTCATTGATCAGCCTTGGGTGACTTTCAACGATTATTGTTTTGAAATTTTTCAGAAGTGATGCAATTCCTCTATAGTCTTCTTCAGGAATAGCCCTTCCGTCAAAGAAACTTCCACTATTATATAATTTCAGATGCTTAACTTCAGGCATTTGTTGTAACGCCCATTCAATCTGATTTGGAATTGCTCCGGCAGGTACGGATTCATCTGTAGTGTTCTTCCAAAGATCGCACATTAAACAATGGAAGGGGCATTCCCGGTTAGTCAAAAAAATGATTCCTGTGTCTTCAATGCTCCCTGAAAGAGTCCGCTCTTTTTCCACAAGCCAGCCATAAGGCTTTTGAGGGTCAACAGGATTTTTGTTTCCCCTCTTAGAGACAATCCATTGATCATTGATCAGGAAATCAGTACTTTCACTCATAACTTGAAAGAAACTCTTTTCTGTACTCAATCTCTTTATCAGGGAAATGCCTGCTAAAGTCCCGGCTTGATGCTGCGCCATGCTGAAAACGCCTTTTTTGAAAAACCGGCATTTCCATTCCCGTAATAGCCTTAACCCCATCAAAAACTATTTGTCCCTTCAGAGCATACAGTTTTTGGTGATCCCAATTTGTCATATCAATATAAGGAATACCCTCGGAAATTTCTATCACATTTGCTAATGTATAAGGGCTGAATCCTTCGAAACCCAGCAGATCGGAAGTCGCAAAAGTTCGCATGTATCCTCTGCTCAATCCACCTGAATAGGTTAAAGAATGTTTGATTGATTCGACTCCCCAACCTTCATGGTAAAGCATCAGATTATTCAGTACACTCCTGATAGTTAATTCAGGATTTTCCTCAATTGGATAATCTTTTAAGTTTTCATCCCCTCCGTCTCCGTCAATTATGTATTTCCACCCGGGATAGCGTGACCGGATTTCCTGCAGAAGTGATAGATTCATTGTTGCGGATTGTATATCAAGAGCCTTATAGTCTTCAACGACTCTAACAGCCTTTTTCCAATCCAGAGCAGAATAATCCACTTCAATAGGTTCAAGGAACAGCCCGAGATTAAGTGCTTCCAGAAATTTTCTTGCCTGTAATAAATCAGCGCCATCTCCGTCAATTGAAAGCGTAAAAGCCTTTAATCTTGACGGACTTTCACCAAGTTCTTTAAGTGCATGATAGGTAAGCAGGAATACTGAACCACTATCTATTCCAGCCGAAAAAGTAACCCCAACCGGACCTGTTTTAGCACGGAATTGCAACCATTTTTTGATTTCTTCATATAAGGCTCCTATATATTTTTCGCCAATTTGTGCCGTATCTTCAGTGGAAAAACTATTACGTTCCGGTTTGAAAAACCGGCTATACACAGGATTGGGATCAGGACAGCCCAACAGTTCAATTTTGGTGATATAGTGGGCTGGCGCCATTCTTGTATAAGAAGGATGAAACTGATGATCAAGTCCTTCCTTTTTCAAATAATTATAAATTACATCAATTCGTTCAGCAATTACCAATTCAGGGCCCCCAGGTCGTTTTGCAATAAAATAACGGATCGGACGTCCTATAGATCTTGCCATGCGAATGGTCTTGCCCTCAACAGAAACAAGTGAAAACTGTCCGTCGATCTTTCTGACAGATTCAGCATCGCCTGATTTCACAATATTAACTGCTTCTTCGTGTGTCATGTTATAGATGACATTCTTTTCCGGATTCGTGAGATCCGTAACATTACTTACATATTGACTGTTCATATATCTTGTTTTATACTTGTAACTAATAAGTGCCTAGAGTGTGGAGTGCCTAAAGTGCCTAAAGTGCCTAAAGTGCCTAAAGTGTCTAAAGTGTCTAAAGTGCCTAAAGTTAAAGAAAAGCAGGCACTCTATTTATTTAGATAGTATACCTGTACCCTCTACTATAGTTATATAACGGTCGGAATCAATTTTATTGTAAACCTCCTTCTTGCCATTTGACCAGCTGATCTCAAGCAGGTCGATCTTTTTTTGCTGACCGAGTCCGAAGTGTATTCTCGGATCGTTGTTAGAGAGATAACTGGTAGCCCATTGGTTTACCATTACCCTCTTTTTACCACCGGCAGTAAGGGTCACTTTTGCACCTATTGCAGAAGCTGGTCCATCCTTACCTTTAAGGGTCAATCCCAGCCAGTGATTATTGTTTCCTCCATTATTTCTGAGAAGCGCTGCTGTTCCCGGTTTGTCAAGATGAGAAACAATAATATCGAGATTTCCGTCGTTATCAAAATCCCAGACAGCTAAGCTCCGACCGGAACGTTTAGTTGAGAAATAGGCTCCATGCTCTTTTCCTACATTTGAAAAATGACCTTTCCCATCATTTTCAAGCAATAAGGGATACTGTAGAATAAGTTCTTCCGCGGTTCCATTTGCAGCAACTATATCGAGATCACCGTCGTTGTCATAATCAAAGAGCTGGGCTCCCCAGCTGTTTTTACCTGCCATAGCTGCTGCTACACCACTTTGTTCAGTAATATCAACAAACAAACCATTTCCTGTGTTTTTATAAAGGGCGCCATAATCGAGATCAGTAACAAGCAGATCGATCAGACCATCACCATCGATATCACCAATAGATCCATGCATAGAACCAGTAGCTTTACCCTGACTATTTGCAGCAACACCACTTTCCACGCCGACTTCCTTATAAACTCCTTTGTCATTTCTGAAAAGGAAATTCAGTTGATGATCATTCGCCTGAAAAATATCGAGATCGCCGTCATCATCATAATCGAATACAGTCAGACCCATGCATTTTGAATCAGGGTAATAGAGTTTGTTCTTTCGGGTTACATCAACAAATTTTCCATCAGGCTGCTGCTCATACAGCATTGATTCCTGCCCATTATATTCAGTGGGACTTGGCATCATGTTTGGCGATCCGGGTGATACATAAGCAGGGTCGAAAGCCAGAAAGTTGCCAACCATTGCATCCAGTCTTCCATCGAGGTTATAATCCCAGAAAGCGACACCGATACTCCACTTTGTAAAACCGTTCAGCTTTTCAGGTCCGCCCAGACCTAATGAAGCAGTTATGTCGCTGAATGTTCCATTGCCGTTATTATGGTAGAATACATTTAGGCCATAATTCAAAAGATAAAGATCCTGGTAACCATCATTGTCGAGATCGATGGCGCCTGCAGCCATGCTCCAGAAGTGGCCATCTAATCCGGCGGACTTAGAAACCTCGGTAAAAGTCCCGTTGCCATTATTTTTATAAAGCTCGTTATGTGAATTCTTATTCACCTTTCCTTCAGGATCTGATATGCCTTCAAGATATGTACCGTTCATAAGGAAAAGATCCATAAAACCGTCGTTATTGTAATCAAACACTGTAATACCCGAACCACTGCTCTCGAGTAAATTCTTATATGAGTTGTCTCCAAAAGTATATTTGAAAGTAATTCCTGCTTTAGCGGTTATGTCGGTGAATGTGACATTTTTTTTCTGAGCGGATGACTCAATGGTTAAAAATATCAAGAACAGGTAGTGTAAAAAAACGGGAAGTTTCTTTCTCATCTTTGGTCTCATTTTTTTAAGGCATTACGAAATTCCTCTGATGTTACAACTCTTGTATTATATTCCTGGAGATACTTCTGATGTTCAGCATCGTTTGGATAAATATCATTCAAAGCAGGCGGATAACTTTTCATACCATGAAACGGAAGAGGCATTACAGTATTGCCAAGGGCAGTGTTTATATCGCCATCCTTAACCCAACCTACACTATGGATAAGAAAATCTCTTTTCCACCCTTTTTTTAATTCCGGCAATACTTTGTTATAAAAGGAAATAGATATTTCATCACCTGCATTTGAAATAACATATTTGTTATCCGACTCTGTCAGGAGAGGCAAGACATCGCCATAGCGAGTATAGTTCCCGGTTAAATCGCGCCATTTTTTATTTTTATCAACATTTGAATAATCAAACCAATGAGGTCCATATCTGCCTCCTTTTCTATAGGTGTGTGAAAATCCTCTGTAATGCAAGTCAGCGGAAACCGGATTAAGTACAGTTGAAATAGTTGGAGAATTTGAGATATTATCAGAAAAAAATATATAATCCCAGTAAATCTCCATATTTGTCCTGATCCTGATTCTATGATCAGCTGACAGAAATTTGGATGAAAGATCAGCAATTACTGTTTTATCCTTTCCCATCGGAAAACCCAGGTTTTCAATAACCGTTTCCCAATCACCTTTACCATTTAAAACCTGCATGAAGGGACGAATCACTTTCAGATCGCCGGATTGTGAGAGAGCAACATTAATGCTGGCATCAGTAGGAAAGATCCATCCATTCAGGAAAAGGAACAGGCTTTTGGTTGTCCCATACTTACCAGGATCCAGAATCAGGTCATGCATTTCAGTAACTCCCTGGTATTTATCAGGTTTGAAATCAGCCAGATATTTGTCATCTTTCTCTGCTATAAAAGAAAGAACGTCATTTCCATGGGTATCTCTTGCAGAAACCGGGATGTGTTTTTCTTTTACCTGAAATTGCTGGTTACCCGGGAATGGGGGTGGCGAAAACTGTTCAGGAACAAAAATATCGACTGAATCGGGATGATCTAATGCAACCAGTTGCACCTTGTCATAGAACATTGTCTCCCATAGTTCTGAGGTCAGCTGAATTGAATAGAGTCCGTTCTTTGGTGTTAATAAATCACCAGGTACTTTTATATAATCATCAGATGCATCGGGGAATGCGTAAGCAGTATTGCCTCCCATAATACCAAGAGGCATTCCGAGTGCGCTTCTCCACATGACATCCTTAACAAATACAAATTCATTGCCATTCCAGGTGAAAAGAAACGGACAAGAACCTTTCAATGTCTGTGCCTCAATTAATGCCTGATCGGTGCCCGGTGAAAATATATTCTGTGGTACACCATTTGTCCAGGTGATTCTTATAACATCGGCTTTTGACCGTGATCCAAGTCCGAAATGAACGTTAGGATCAGTCACAATCATAGATTGATAAAGATCACCTGCACGTATTTCCACTTTTGCTCCGATCCCAAAATGGTTATTCTTTGCACTGCCGGCTCTTAACCCTATTAGCTTCATTCTGACATAATGGTTAATGTTTCCGCCGTCATTTCGTAATAATGAAATGCCACCATTTAAACCGGCAATTACCACATCGAGGTCACCGTCATCATTATAATCAAACAGTCCAATCTGTCTTCCTGATTTCGGTTCTTCGGGAAGCAGTCTGGAGACATCTTCAAAATTCCCTTTCCCGTCATTATGATATAGAAACAGTCCCCGGCCACCTTTTTCTTCTGATTCACCGGCAATAATAAGATCCTGAAATCCGTCATTGTCAAAATCAAAAAACTTAGCATCATAGACTTTAATGTGCTGAATAGCAGAGAACATTTCGTCGGTTCTTTTTTCCTGTTCAAAACTCCCATTACCCTTATTCCGGAACAATTTTTGGCTGCCTCCATTAACTGACGAAACGAAGAGGTCAAGAAATCCATCATTATTGTAATCACCTACAGCTACAGCACTGGATCCTCCATTACTTTTCAGACCGGTTTCTTCGGTGATATCTTTAAAAACTCCCTGTCGCTGATTTGAATATAAAACATTACTGGCATTCTCATTCACAACAAAAAGATCAATGTCGCCATCGTCATCAAAATCTCCAAATGCAGCTTCCCGGCTATTAGCATTAACACAAGATAATCCCATTTTTTCTGCCTGTTCCTCAAAAGTACCATCACCATTATTCCTGAACATCAGATTTGAATTTGATCTTGTCTCATACAGGTCAAGATCTCCGTCGTGGTCCATATCGAAGAATAATGCCTTATTTCCGCCTGAGATGCTGCCTATCTTAGCTTTATTTGTTACATCTTCAAAAACTCCTTTTCCTGCATTTCTGTATAAAACATCACCGTCCTCCTTTACAATATAGAGGTCGAGAAAACCATCGTTGTCATAATCGGCAAATGCTGCTGAAGATTCCTTGCCCTTATGTTTGATCCCGACTTCCTCTGAAACATCCTTAAACCTACCCATATCATTATTGAAAAGGTAATGCTTATAAGATGAGGTAGCAGGATCATAACTACCCACATAAAGATCCACATCACCATCGCCATCATAATCAGCTGCCTCAACATGCGTGGAATATTTGAATTCAGGATATTTATCCCCATCATAAACCGGAACAATATTCAACCCCGCAGATGTTGTTGCATTGGTGAACTTTATTACATCCAGAAGCGATTTATTTTCACCTGGCTGGGAGGAGGGTTGCTGATCATAAGTAATAAGCGGGAACCCAATCAATGAACCACCAGGACCCTTTAACTCCATAATACCAGCCTGATATGGTGAAGTAACCTTAAGATAATTATGGAAAATTGTAAATTGGATAAATGCATTTTCCTTATCCGGTTTTTTTAGCAATGAGATGGTTTTATCATAATAATTAATGGCTTCCTTTGGAAACTCGGGAAATTGCTTTTGAATTATTTCCAGTTGTTCTATTGCCTTGTCGGTGTCACCGTTGCGGATATATATTTCGGTCAGATTAAGTCGTGGGACTAAATTTTCCGGCGCTTTTTCAACAAGCAGAAGCAGGAACTTTTTTCTTTGTTGTTGAGATTCCTCGTCAGATCCTGCTGAATATAATTCAGAAATATCATATAGTATTTTAATATGATCAGGAGCAAATTTAAGAGCCTTTTCAAGTTCTGCAATAGCTTTTTCACGTTCATCATTCATCTGGTAAACAGTAGCCAGTAACAACCTGATATCAGGATCTTTTGGATCAATTTTAATTGCTTTAAAAAGCTGCTTTTCAGCTTCCGGATATTTACCCATTCTCAGATATGCCAATCCCAGATTTGCATACCCCAGTTTTTCATCCGGCGCCAGTTTGATAAACTTCAGGAATTCCTTTTCAGCTTCATCAAGCTTAAACTCTTCAAGGTAAGCCAGACCCATTGTCTGGGTAGTCATCAATTCAACTGATTTTGTTTTGCTGTCTTGCGGAGTTTCTTTGCAACTAAACAGAAAAGAGCAGCAAAGGATGATCAGTAATAAAATGTTATTGTTCTTCATCATACTTGAATTGTTTTCCAGAGGTTCAATGCATCAAAATTAAGAAATTAACGGAACTTAAGTCAGAGTTTACCTTTCAAGTGAGACCGGAATACCGTTTTTAATTTCTATAAGGACGGGTGTACCCACACGTTTTCCTTTATCATCAAATTGAATAGACCCTGTGACACCTTCAAAATGTATTTTTTTTAATGATTTTTGAATTTCATCTCTATCGGGACCTGCTATTCTGATAGCTTCGAGAAGTAAACTCATGCCATCAAATGAATATGTTGCAACTGCACCTGGAATTTTACCATACGTTTTCATAAAATCCTCCCGGAAGGCTATACCCTTTGATCCTGACCAGTTTCCTGAGGAGACTAATACAACATTCTCATAATCTTTCAGGTCCTGACCGGGTAATTCATCTTCATCAAGAATTGACAAAGCGCCAAAAACGGATTGATTCATTTTCCTTTGTTGTAACTGACGAATCAATCTCAATGATAAAGATGGATTTCCGAATAAAACAATAGTATTGATCTCAGCTTTTTTGATCTTATCAGGCAAGTCAATAAAATCCTTATCCGGGGAATCGTAATACAGCTGTAACGGGTCCGCTTTACCTGCCAGCTTAGTTTTTTTCAGTAAGCTTTCAACAGCTAATTTCGAATCATAGCCCTTATCTGAAACGGTAGCTACTCTGGTAAGTCTTTTTTTATTGTATATTTCTTCAATAAAAGCGTCTGCCTGCTGAAGATCGGTTGGTATACAGGTAAAATACCATGGTACAAAAGCCTGAGCCAGAGTAGGATCACTTGCCCATGTGGATAAATAAACAATTCTGGCTTTAGTTGTAACCTGTTCAACCAGGTGACCATTTCTTCCATCAGAAGAACCCATTATTGCACACACATTTTCTTTAAAGATAAGGTCAACTGCCTGTTTGGATCCTGTGCCCCAGGGGCCTTCCATTGACCGGATAACCAACCGGAACGGTTTACCATTTAATCCTCCATTTTCATTGGCTTTCCTTATTGCCATCTCAGCGCCATGCTTTGCAGCTTTAGAATTATTATCAGGTATTAATAGTCCGATTTTTATGGTCTTGTCAATTACTACGTGTTCTTGTAGAGCTTTCATATCCACAGCAATAAATCCAAGGAGGGCAAAAATAAAGAATGAATGTAATACTACGGAACGTAATCTCATTGAGTGAGCACAATCTGGGTTAAAGGTTACACTTTGGGAGATTGGAGGAAAGGTTTTGGTGCTGAAATCTCTCTACCTACTGCCTGTGCAATTTTCATAAGATCGGATATCAATCGGTCAAATTCATCAAGGTTAAGTGATTGGAAACCGTCACAAAGCGCTTCTTCAGGATTATAATGTACTTCTATAATGAGGCCGTCTGCACCAACAGCCACTGCAGCTTTAGCCATTGGCGGTACCATCCACCTGACACCGGTTCCGTGACTTGGATCGACTATTACAGGGAGATGACTGAGCCGTTTTAACATTGGGACCGCACTGAGGTCGAGTGTATTGCGCGTTGATGTTTCAAAAGTACGTATCCCACGTTCACATAGAATTACCTGGTCATTACCCTGATGAAGGATATATTCAGCAGCAAGTAAGAATTCCTCTACAGTAGCCATCATACCCCGCTTTAGTAATATCGGTTTCCTGCACATTCCCACCTCTTTCAAAAGTGGATAGTTTTGCATATTGCGTGAACCGATCTGAATCATATCGGCATAAGACGCTACCAGTTCTACCTGACGGGTATCCATCACTTCTGTTACCACAGGCAACCCTGTTTCCTTTCTGATGAGACTGAGGAGTTTTAATCCCTCTTCTCCTAAACCTTGAAAGTTATAAGGTGATGAGCGGGGTTTGAAAGCACCGCCTCTCAGGATTTTTGCTCCGCCTGCCTTAACTGATCTGGCAGTTTCGAATAGTTGTTTCCGGTTCTCAACTGCACATGGTCCGGCAATAATAACAATTTCAGAACCACCTACCTGAACTCCGTTAATATTCACGATTGTGTCGTCCGGCTTTGTCTGACGACCTACTCTTGATGGAACAGAAGATCCCCCGTTAACAGGTTTATTACATGGATTTGTTTCAATCATCTTTTTCTCAGATTAATAACTTCCGGTTTTAGTTGTCTGATGAATAGTACCCATTGGTGGCGATGGGTTAAATTTGAACTTCCCATTATGCACTTCAGCCATCCAGATATCTCCAATATCATTCCAGGTATCATCAAATACTTTTTTACCTGTGATTCCCTGATAACCCTGAAAAGTTTTCAGATCAGTGAGCAGATCGCGGATAAGAACCCTGTTAAGGCCGGCTTTTTGAATGGATTCGGTTATAATGTTCATACCGTCATAAGCATGCGCCGCAAATACGTCCGGTTCCTGACCGAATCTCTTGAAAAAATTGGTCTGAAATGCCTTTAACTTTGGGTTTTCTGCATTGGGATTATACTGACAAGTAGTTATTATGCCGTCCGCCAGATTCCCTGCAATTTTAAGAAACTCAGGGGAGACCATCCTGTCAGAGCCATAGACCGGCTGTTTCAATCCAATAGCACGTATCTGTTTTAATATCAGTGCAGATTCTTTGGCATTTCCCCAGATAAGTATTGCATCAGGCACAGTGACTAATATTCTCTCCACCTGTGTTTTGAAATCTGTTTCACCATCGTTAAATTTCTCTTCAATTACTATTGGATGACCAACACGTGTGGCTGTCTCTGAGAATATCTTGATACCGACTCTTCCATATCTGTTATTAGCCCTTATTACTGCAACCCTGGAATGACTATCCTTCTTATAAATCTGGTTAACCAACGCGTAGCTGCTCTGCCTGTCATCGCTAATCACGCGTATTACCCAAGGTATATTGGTCTCAGTAAAAGTTGGATCAGGATCACCTGTACAGACCATGGGTATCTCTACTTTGAGCGTAGCCCTGATTGCAACATGTGAAACTATATCATCGATAGAACCGAGCCATGCCCATACCTTTTCATCATCCATTTTCACCACTTCATTGGCGGCAGCACCCCATGCTCCAACATCATTGTGGATCATTAATTTGAAGGGCATGTTATGATAGCCACCTTTTTTATTAGCTTCTTCAATTGCCAGAGTAGCCCCGTTTAACATCTGTTTCCCCAAAGATACTATTACAGAGCCTTCCAATGGTCCAAGGAAACCGATCCGAACTTCTTTGAGATCAGAAGGAGGCTTCAATTCACGACCCGCTCCATAAAATTGAAGTGGCACAAGAAAATGATATACATAAGCTTTCTGAAATTTTTGATAAGGGAAAATTTCATCAGTAGCTTTACCATAGTTCTGTTTCTTATCCTGTCCTGTTATATTTGAAATGGAACTCAGAATAAGTAGAACAATTGTCAATATCCTAAAGTTAAGTTTCATGATATTATGTTTAATTTGATTTGCAAATTGCATATACTTCAATTTCAACCAATAGGGTTTCCCAACATAACCTTGCCTGAATTCCTGTGCTGGCCGGTAAAGGATCAAGATTTAACCACTGGTAGAAAGAGGTTCGGATTTTATTGAATTCCGCATAATCCCTTTCTATATCTCTGAGATAATTTGTCGTTCTTACTACATCATGCCAGGTCATCTTTTCAGCCGAAAGAAGATTTGTTATATTGAGGTATGTTCTCCAGAGCTGTGCCTTAAAATCACCAATATGTACGGCTTTGCCTTCCTCGTTAACGCTTGCTGTACCTGATACGAGCAAAACCTTGTGACCGCCGAAATCCAGACGCAATGCCCTGGAAAAGGATGATGGTTTCTGATAGTTATATGCTTCGTTGATTACCTGTGGAGCATGAACCACATATTTTTTAATCGGAGGCCGATCGTTATGAAGAGTTGGATAGACAGATCTGATTATATTGTTTTCTTCGGATAGTATCCCCAGCTTTTTCATTTCGAGCCGTTCTCCGTCAGTAAGTATTGACAGATCTATCAATAATTGTTTTTCATCCATTTGTTTATTTTTTTCAAATTTTCAATTCTTCAATTCTTCAACATTTTTAACTCTTCAACATTTCAACATTTCAACTCTTCAACTCTTCAACTATTCAACTATTCAACTCTTCAACTCTTCAACATTTTTAACTATTTCATCAACTCTCCGCGACTCACTCCTTTTTCAGTAGCAACCCAAAGAACATCTTTATCAGCATCAACACCAATAATGAAATTATGTGCAATTGATGGGGATAATGGTATTTCCTTAGTTGTTTTATTTATAGTGTTATCATCATTACGACCAAAATTTTTTATGATGGCCATTCCATCATTGTTATTGTCATTTTTCTTGTATGTCACCCAGCTCTTGCCGTCAGTACTACTTAAACCTTTGTCGCTGCAGATAAAAACCACGGGACCCTTCGCCCTGATGAAATTGATAAAGTTACTGGCCAGGCCACTGTCATGATCAAAATACCCTTTCCAGTGACTGCCATCATAACGACTCATTCCGAAATATGTAGATACCCACAAAATACCATCAGCGTACGAAGTGGCGGTGGTTATATCATGAACTAAGCCATCATCGGGGAGGAGATCAATTTCCATTTCCCCATCGGGATCGGTATAATCCTTGAATTTTTTTGTTTTGGTTGTGTACTCAATTACACCTCCTCCCCATGCTGCAATAAAGATCTTCCCATCTCCGGCAGAAACGCCATAAGTCCATGGTTCATGCATGGGAGCATTCTTCTCTGTAAAAATTTCCCATGCTTTTGTGTAAGTATCATAATGACCAGCGCCGCCTGCTGTGGCAGTCCATACATCTTTGCCGTCACAAATAACGCAGTAAACCAGATCATTGGGAAGACCACTGTTTAACTGTGAAAAGGTTTCAAATTTACCTGCTGACCATCGGTTTAAGCCGCCTAATGTTCCAATCCAAACATCGCCGGTCAGTTCGCTTACATCTATTGAAACAACACCATTATGAGCCAGGCCGTCCTTTATGGTATATGTTTTCCATTTTCCATCCTCATAAACTGAAAGACCTTCATGAGTTCCAACCAATACACGGTTTCCGTCTATGCGAACACAATAAGCATGATCTGATGGTAATCCGTCCTTAGTTGTAAAATTTTTCCAATGGCCGTACACAGGCATTGGTTTGGCATCATCTTTAGAATGGACGTTAGCCGCGCTTTTTTCGGCAGAGGGCTGAGAATTTATAACAGCAACAGAATAAATACCGCAGAGGACCACTGCAACTGCAGCTCTAAAGCTGATTTTTCGAAATGTCTTTGTCATGAGTTTCTTTCTTAGTCAGATTAGTTTTTAGCATGAAATTTCTTTGAAACAATATGTTCATAAGCCGGAGCTCTCAGAGATTTAAGATAATCAATCAAATCATTGAGCTGATTTTTTGTCATATCATTAACCCGTCCATGCTTGTCTTCCTTCCCATACTTAGTCCAAATCTCCTCGAGTGTAGCAGCACGCCCATCATGCAAATATGGTGGTGAAGCATAAATATTATTAAGATGAGGAGTATCAAATAGCATGGAATCGTCACTTAGAGCAAGCGTTTTAACGTAAGCCATTTTCAGATTTGTATAGTAAGGGGGAGGATGACAGGTTATGCACCTGTTATTTTCCGGGATATCATTTCCAAGGTTGTCTTTGGCACGATCAAATAATGCTTTGCCCCTGAGTTGAGATTCCGTAAGTTCTCCGTTTGGATTATACTGGAGATTCGGAGGATAAGGTATCCCTGTTATTATATAAGCAGTAATAGCATCAAGATCATTATAATTAAACTGTTCCGTTCTTGTCAGAACTGTTGAAAAACGCATTCCATCCTGTTTATATACAGTCTGATTTTTGCCGTTCCACTTGTATGGAGGCGTATCTCCAATATCGCGTAAAGATTGAGTATTGGTCAGATTACGTCCCATATCCTTTGATGCCATGTTGTATACAAGGCCATCCTCATGCATATCAGGATGACAGGTATAACAGTCAAACTGATTCTGAAAAGTATGTCCTGAATTATTGAAAAGCCTGCGACCTTGCCGGGCAACTGTAATCTTGTTGGGACCACCGAGGTCGATAGCGCCTACTGTCTCAAGGCTTTCGGTATTTATAACAGCTATCCTGTCTTCCAGTTGTTCTGCGACATACAGAAGTTTTCCATCAGAAGATAGTGCAAGTCCTTTCGGATCTGCACCTGTTTTAATTCGTTTAATGACATATCTGCTGCTGATTCCAAGATTATCAGAATATGAATTTAAAAGTTCCGGGGAAGATTCAGCTATCAAAGACCTGACGGAATCAATATTGACAACAGAAATAGTATTTACACCTGAATGGGATACAAAGGCTTTTTTACCATCGGGCGTTATGACTATATCAAAGGGGTCTGAATAGTATGCGTTCGGTTCATCAAGCAACAACTGAATAACTCTGCCATTCTCTTTTTGCTCAATGACCACAATTCCATAGGTCATCATCCATCCCTGTTCGACCTGAATTGATGGGACAAGGTTTTTTGGTCTGATCATTGTCATAATTGCCAGATCTCCGGTAGGAGTGAAGGCAACATTTTCCATCATATACGCTGATTCAATGTTACGACGTTTGGTTATTTTTTGAGAAGTTTCATCTAATACTGTGATCTCGCTCTCTAATGTCTCACCGTAAGGGGCAATCAGTGCACGCCGGCTGGTCACATATAAAGTTTTTCCGTCAGGTGACAATTGTGTTCCCGTAGGATTATTTCCTGTATCAAACCTTTTTCTTTCTTCCCCTGTATTAAGGTCCAGGACAGAAATATTTGATGAGTACGAATTGACAACATAAAGAGATTTGTTATCAGCGCTCAGTGAGAGGCCGGCAGGACCATTACCTGTTTTCAGAGTATCAACCACTCTAATTGTGTTTAAATCTATTACTGATACATCATCCGACCATTCATTACTTACATAAGCGCGTTGTCCGTCATTGCTGAGAATCACAGTATGAGGAAGATTACCTACACTGATCTTTTTCAATACTTTCTTTTTTTCAGTATCAACTACCAGTAAGGAATTATCATCCTGTGCAATAACATAAAGACGGTCACCCTCTTTTGAAACAGCCATATTAAAAGGCGACAGATATTTTCTATTTATCAGTTTTGAGATAAAACCACTTTTTTGAGTGTAAAGATGACAGGATAGACAGTTGAGAGGGTGGTCATCAACTGCAGTTTTGGCATTAACATGGACTCTTGCCCATTTTCGTCCCGGGAAATATACAATTAATCCAAGTACAGAAAAAAACAGTAAAACCGATAGTATTCCGGATGTCTTCATATCTATTCCAATGAAACCTTTTTCTCAATAACATTATTTATATGCATCGGTATAATAACCGGCGATTTCTTAACTGAAAGGGGTATCCTGTTCACTGGTACCATTTCAGGATTTTGGTGACAGCCAACGCATCCGCGACGTTCATTTGGGCGTAACCAAATCCAGGCACTGGGCCCTTGCAAAATATGTCCGTCTTTATCAACTGTTTGAATCTGAAAGGGTTTATCAGCCAGAACTTTTAAATAAAATGAACCATCCTCCTCAACTTCAACTGATCCGAGAGTTGAGTCTATTCCCACGATTTCAATTCTGGACGATTTGGGAATAGAGGCAGTACTACCTGAAGATTGCATATCTGATACATTGATATCCTGACAGAGAAGTAATCCTGTTTTTACTCCCAGATCCACTTCACTTGGCAGTTTTTTTGGTCTGTCATGTTTTCCGGTTTCAACGGCTTCCAATACATCATATTCTGCATTGTTGTACAATACTTTTCCTAGCGCTTTATTATCCGGATCAAATTCATAAAGTGAATACCGGTCTGATTCAGACTTACGGTATGAAACCATTAGTCTGCCAGAATGCAGGGGGCAAACAGCGTGAAAATCACCTCCAATATCAGAAGTAAGATTAACCCTTGAATGTAATGGCCTGTTATAACTTATTGAGATCAGATTATCTTTTCCCCTGAAAACTTTATCGGATTCTATAAAGACAATTCTGCCATTATTTGTCTCTAATCCAGGGCTGGTTATAAATGTGTCTTTTGTGCCTTTATAAAACATGTCTGCCTTTGTTCCGTCTGGTCGTAAAATGATAAACATCGGATCTCCCTTCTCAGGAAAGATCTGTTTTCCTACAGTTAAAACACGGCCATCACTTAAAATACTTGATGCAAAATAGGTATGCGGATTAAAAGTAATTCGTTTTAAATTGCTTCCATCGAGATTACAGGTAAAAAGGGAATGGCCGGCTTTCAATGTGTCATTAGAAGCGAATTTGCTGAAAACCAAACGTCCACCGGGTAAGTAGACAGGATCAGTACAGTTTTCTTTAGAAGCAATTATCTGCCTGGTTTTTAAATCTCGCAGATTCATTTCCCATATCTGCCACGGATCGTTTTGTTTTTGCTGTCCGGCAAAAAGCAAATATTTTCCGTCAAATGAAATTTGAGGAGACCTGGCAGAATAATAATTGGTGGAAAGTACCTTCAGCGATCCTGCCGGGTTATTGGGATCCAGTTCTACAATCTGAGCCTGAGGGATATATCTCCAGGAATCTGTGGTATCATAATCTAAATATTTTGGTTTACCCGATGAACGGGTAAAAATTATCATCTCATTCATTGATTTTTCCGTGCAGGATGAAAAAAAAATACAGGCAGAGCCAATGGACATCACAACGAAAAAGACTAAAGTCGCTCTTATTTTATTCATCAAAAGGTTATATTAAGGTTCTTTGACAGTAAGGATCTGATTGACTTTTACATTATTGAGGACCTGTATTTTGCCTGAAGGCCATTTTATCTCAATTCTATCAACAATTTCATTCTTAGCGAGTCCAAAATGCATTCTCGGGTCGTTTTGCGAAAGGTAACCAGATGTGCTTTTTTTCTGAGCTGTCTGCACTTTACCTCCGGAAGTGACTTTTACCCTCGAACCTATTCCGTCTCTGTTGCTTGTTGTTCCCACCAAATTAAGAGTTATCCAGTTATTTTGATTTCCTTTATTGTTTCTCAAAAATGCTCCACGGTCATTCAGATTTACAATATAGCCATCTATATCGCCGTCATTGTCATAATCGCCAAAGCAAGCTCCTCGACCAACAAGTTTTTGCATAAAGTATTTACCCATTTCTGTGGAAACATCCTTGAATTTTCCATCTCCAATATTCTCGAATACCTGATCTTCCTGACCATAGAGGTGCTTCAGTGCACCGTTTGCTTTATAAATATCGATTAATCCATCGTTATTATAGTCAATAAACGATGAGGACCATCCGACAAACTGTCCGGCAGGCATAGCGATTCCTGAATTATACGACTGATCGGTGAAAATCCCGTTACCCATGTTTTTATAAAGCCTGCAGTACTTATCGTCAGAAACAAAAATATCTATAAGTCCATCGCCATTATAATCAGCAAAATCGACTGCCATGCTTACAGCTGATTCTCCTGACTGACCGAATGCAGTCCCTGACGGAGTTCCCATATCGGTGAAACCTTTTCCTCCATTATTGTGCCAGAGATAATTCATTGAATGGTCATTAGCTACATAAATATCAACAAAGCCATCGTCATCATAGTCTACGGCGCCCACGCCCATGGCTCTCCCGTCAATATCAACGATTCCCATTTTTTTTGTCACGTCTTCAAAAGTGCCATCTCCATTATTGTGATAAAGAATATCCGGCTGTGCGTCATAGGACAATGGACCAGGAAAGCCGTCAGGAGCATAAAAATATTTATAATCAGGATCAAAATTCAGGTAATTGCCTACATAAAGATCGAGGAAGCCATCATTATCGTAATCCAGCCATACAGCGCCTACACTGAATTCATTTTCTCCTCCCCCGACTTTTGCGCGTTTGGTAACGTCTGTAAATGTGCCATTACCGTTATTTTTATAGAGCACATTTGCTCCGTAGTTACTAACGTATAAATCAGGATAACCATCATTATTGTAATCACCGACTGTTACTCCCATGCTATACCATGGTCCACCTACGCCCGCTTTTTTGGTAACATCTTCAAAAGTGCCGTCTCCACGGTTGTGATAGAGATGGTTTTCAGGCATTTTATCAGGTTTGTCACCACTGCTTAAACCTTTTATCCAGGTACCACTGCAAACATATAAATCGATAAACCCGTCCTGATCGTAATCGAGAAAAGCGGCTCCTGCGCCACTTGATTCAACAATATTTGAAAGTTCATTGTCGCCGATCGAATGAACAAAATCCAAGCCTATCTCTTTCCCGATCTCCTGAAAATAGTCATCATTTGCAGCCGGTGCGGATGCAACAGAAGTGGAAGAAGACCTGGTATTGGATTGGCAGGCGGAAAGTGTTAGCAAAAAGCTGAAAAGGAAAATAAGTAAGCGGGATTCATTTGATTTGCTGCAAAACTTCTTTTTTACAATCATCGTCAGGGTTATCGTTTATGAATATTATTATAGTCTTATTATTATTTAAGTTTAATCCTCAGGTTATATATAACCAGGCTGAAAAACCTATTACCCGATTTAACCTAAGAATTAACCTAAACAATCTTAATTCGTGACCTTAAAAACGATTTCTGACTATGCAAATAAATCAGGATAGTTATAAACCCTACATTAAATAACTAACATGACAATGTTACGCCAAGGCTATTAAATGAGGATTAAAATGAGATTAAAAAAGAATTAAAATGAAACTTAATATACTCACCCCTTCCCTCACAGGATCCAATGTACTCACCCCCTTCCCCTCACGGGATCCAATGTACTCACCCCCTTCCCCTCACGGGATCCAATGTACTCACCCCCTTTTATCCCCCTCTCTACTTCGTAAAGAGGGGGAAACTACTTGATAATGTGAGTGTTAAACCCCATCTCTAAGAATTAGAGAGGGGGAAGGGGGTGAGTACATTTGATGAAGAATTAGAGAGGGGGAAGGGGGTGAGTACATTTGATGAAGAATTAGAGAGGGGGAAGGGGATGAGTACATTTGAATCAGAAGTAGGGGATAAAAGAGCGTGAGTACATTTGAAAAAGATGAATTGCAGCCCCTAGACAGTTGGCAGCAGAACCGTCACAACTGTTCCTTTGCCAATCTGTGACAAAAGGTTTATTGTTCCATTATGGTTTTTAATTATCTGATCAACAAGCGGAAGTCCTATCCCGGTACCCGGGAAGGAAATTGTATTGGCGCCACGGTAAAATGGTTCAAAAATCTTTTGGTGATCCCCCTCTGAAATTCCAATTCCCCTGTCTTCAAATACAACCTCAATAAATTTTTCGAGATGACGGAATTTTATATCAACAGTGTGATCAGATGAGTATTTGCAAGCGTTATCAATAAGGTTTGAAACTGCAATTTTCAGAAGGGAATCATCACCAACCACAATCATCTGGTCGGAGTCGGTAAGGGAATCATCCATTGAAATATTGATACGGTAACCCTTATTGAATCTTGTTATCTCCTCCTGTACCTGCCATAGAATTTCATCAATCCTGATCTTTTTGTTAAAATGCACCGGATCCTCAGCGCTGGTACGGGCTATCATCAATAATCTGTTTGACAGGTAAATAAGCGATTTAATATCATCAAGTACTGAACTAAGCGCTGACTTATATTCTGCAGTTGAACGATCTTTCATCATCAGAACCTCCAACTGTCCATTTATGGAGGTAAGGGGTGTCCTGAGTTCGTGTGATGCGTTTGCAATAAAATTCTTCTGCATTCCAAATGATGTCTCAAGACGTTCAAGCATTTTATTAAATGTTTTTGCGAGCCGGCCGATCTCATCAGTTCCATTCCCTTCTAATACTCTTAAATTAAGGCTTGTAATAGAAATATCTTCTACCTTTTTTACTACATCGGAAATAGGTTTAAGCGCTCTCCCTGAGTAAAACCAACCGGCAATAAAAAACAATAAGAGGCTGATGAGGCATACAATTATTAAAATGATTTTTAATTTTTCAAGATGTGCTGACCCTTCTGTATCAATGGCTGCTGCAATAATGACAAACCGGTCATATTTAGTGTAATATAAGGTTCCCAGAACAGTATAAGGATCCTGTTTATAGCCGATATTATAGCCCATTCTTACCCGGTCAAGATAATTATTCTTTATTACTATAGAGGAGTTTTCATCTGAATTATAAACTGTGTCATTCTTGAAATTCAGAATAATTATCTTTTCATTTTGCAGGAAAACAGGGCTATTGTTTTCAATTCTGAGGATACGATTTGCATCGACGCCATCAGTGTTAAATAATAAATTGGCAGTACTTCTGGCTTTGTCCATCAGGCGATTATAAAAATCTTCACTACGGAAGTTTGCCGAAGACAG
>JANYIW010000263.1 GCA_025358645.1 Bacteroidales bacterium | reverse complement strand
AAAATTAATGGCAGAAATCTCTTCCATTTTTTCAAAATCACCTGTTGAAGTTGACATGGAGTGAATAAGGTAATAGGCCGCATTAATGTCAGAGGGGATATTCTGAAGTGTTTCGGGTTTTAAAAAATCAACTTCAGCTACAGATAAAAATGGCGATCTGTACTTCTCTGAATCAAACCTTGCCCGGTCGCGGACACAACAAATTACCTCGTGGCCATTGTTTAGTAATACAGGCAATAATCTTTGTGCTATATAACCTGTTGAACCTGTAAGAAGTATTTTCACTTAGTGTTCATATTTAATATAACAATCTCTGCCGGGAAATGGTTCATGTTTTGTCTTGATATTTTTAACCAACCACACAGACACAATATGAAAATTGAAACACATAATATATCCCACAGGCTTCATACTCCCATTCCGACACCTTAGCATTATGGTACCATGACCGTAAGTATTTCCCATTTTGGGATAAATGTTTTTATTATTGCTGATTTAAAAATCATTTTTTTTGTAATGAGAATACATCATGTGCGTCATGTATTTGAAATCAATAATTAATTTAAATACATACGCTATGAAAAGACTATTAGTATTTATCGTTTTAACGATTACGGCAACACTTGTTTATGGACAGAAATCTATCGATGATCTGTTTGACAGATATGCCGGCAGAAATGGATTCACAACATTAACAATAAACGGCAATCTCCTTAAGCTGGCGCATTGCCTGGGCGAGAATGATGAAAAGGATGCATTTCCCCTGAATATTACAGAGATTCGTATTCTTGCACAGGAAGATAGCAGTATGAAGGTTGAAAACTTTTATAAAAGTGTCATTAATGATATTGACCTGAAAAACTATGATGAGTTTATGAGAGTAAAAAAATCTGACCAGGATCTTAGAATGCTGGTCCGCTCAGAAGGTAATAAGTTCAAAGAATTCCTGCTGATAGCCGGAGGAGAAAGTAATGCGCTTATTCAGGTAAAAGGCACTATGACTTATGCAGAAGCAAAAAAGTTTTCAAAAGATGCAGAGAAAAATCATGGATTGAACTTCACTGAAAAACATAAGTAATTAATAATGTACCTATCTTTATAAGCACTCTATTAATGGATTAATGCAGGAATGACAAGGGCTGATTTTAACGATCTTGTTCGGCAGCTTAACCGTAATTTATATGGATATGCCTTCCGTATCCTCCGGAATCAGGAGGAGGCGGAAGATGCCGTACAGGAGGTATTCATTAAACTCTGGAATCTTGGAAAAAAACTTGATGAATATAATAGTATCGGGGCATTGGCAACAACAATGATTAAGAATTTCTGTATTGATCAGATCAGAAAGAAAAAGCGCTTTTTACAGACGGAAGATGTGGTCCAGGATATTATAAACAGTGACAATGAATCGCCTCTTACACTTATGGAAAGCAGGGAATCGGAAGATATTATATATCATATTATAGATCAATTGCCAGACATTTATAAGGTGGTGATAAGACTTAGGGAAATAGAGGGATTATCTTATGAAGAAATAGTTGATAAAACACATCAGAATATTAATACTCTGAGGGTAACAATATCAAGAGCCAGAAAAATGATCAGAGAAGAATTTAATAAATATCAGTATGAGAGAAGAGGAATTAAAGAGGTTAATCGAAAAGTACTATAACGGAGAAAGTACTGAGGAAGAGGAGAGTTCCTTAAGAGATTATTTCAGAAAGAATAATATCTCTGAAGGATATGAAGCCGAGAAGATCATTTTCGGTTATTTTGATAAATCAAAAGAGATACCTGAGCCATCTGTTGACTTTGAAGCACGCATTTTAGCAGGAATAGACGCTTCGGAAAGCAGTAGAAGATCGCGAACAATGAAAAAATATCTTCTTCCAATACTAAGTGCAGCTGCCGGTTTACTATTACTGGGTGGATCTTACTTTTACTTTATTGTCAGAGCTGAGCCGATGGATACTTTCACAGATCCTGAAATTGCCTATGCTGAAACAATTAAAATTCTCAGGGAGGTCTCATCTCAAATGAATCGTGGCACACAGGTTCTTGAACCAGTGGGTAAAATAAATAAGGTGACGAAAAAAAGCTTTGAAACAATAAATAAATCAACCAGAATTGTTGAGAAGAACCTGAAGAACCTCGAATTACTTGATAAAGCAAGTGAAATCACGCATGTTCCTGTTGAGAAAAATATTAACAAATAAAAATCGATGATATGAAAAAGATTTTTCTTTTTTTCAATGCATTATGTGTCACACTGTTGATGCAGGCTCAGTCCGGTCCGGTTGAAGAGATGTTTAACAAGTACTCTGAGAAGCCGGGATTCACTGTAGTATCCATATCAAGTAAAATGTTCAGTATGTTCGCTAATAAGGATACTGAAAAAAAAGATGCAGACGAAATCATAAACCGGTTGAAATCTATAAAGATACTTTCCGTTGAAGATTCTCTTCTTAATAAAAACCTGAATTTTTATTCTGAACTCAGCAAAAAGCTTGATTTATCAGTCTATGAAGAACTTATGGTGATTAAAGAAGGACCGGATATTACTAAATTTCTGATTAAACAAACCGGGAATATAATTTCTGAACTACTCGTTATTACTGGTGGACCCGGAGGTAATTCCCTGATATCGATAAAAGGCGACCTTAATCTTAAAAATATTTCTGATTTGTCAAAAAGCCTTGATATGCAAGAACTTAAAAGCCTTAACAAGATTGAAAAGAAAAGCCCTGAAGAATAAATAGATATTTTATAAAATCCTGAAGCAACCAAAATCAGTCCGATTTGGTCAAATGATAAGATGAACCTGATTACACTGGACAATTTAAGTGTCATTTTTTTTATATTTGTATAAATTCGAAATATGAATTAATAAAACTATTATGAATAGATTAATCACAAAACGACTTGGAGCGCTTTTAAGTTCTCTTTTATTTATTTCAACCATTTCTTTTTCACAGTTTAACAATGTTGATTTCCTGAGAAGTGCTCCTGCAGATGGTGTAAAATTCGTCCAGGCTTATATATCTCCTTGGGCGAATGCCTTTGGAGCTGGACTTAACGGTGGCTGGTATAATACCGCGAAACCTCACAAATTTGGCGGATTCGATATAACAACAAGCATAAGTGCAGGATTCGTACCTGCATCAGCTGAAACATTTGATGTAACTAAGATTGGTCTTTCAAATTCAATGACAGGAACTGGACAAGCCTCTACCGTTGCTGGACCCGATAAAATTGGTCCCGCTATGACATATAAAGATAATGGGAGCGGGGTAACCCTGGCGTCATTTAATACTCCACCCGGGACAAACTGGAAAATTATACCTGTTCCTTCTGCCCAAGTTGGGATAGGGCTACCTCTGGGAACCGAACTGAAGGTCAGATTTATTCCTAAAATAAATATTCAAGGTGGCGATATTTCTTTATGGGGTGTAGGTCTGGTTCATAGTCTTGTGCAATACTTGCCAGGGAATAAATTATTACCATTTGATGTATCACTTTTTGCAGGATATACAAAGATTCAGGGAAATGTTCCCCTGAGTTTGAAACCGGATCCGAATATTACTATTCTTAAGACTTATTCCCCAGCTTACCTGGCAGCAAAACCATTCGATAGTCAAAATTTAAACATGACAGTAGCTGCTCTGAATATAAGTGCAATAGCTTCACTTAATCTGCCTGTAATTACATTCTATGGCGGATTAGGATATAGTAAAACGAAAACAGAGATGAAGTTAACAGGCAACTTTCCAACCCCGGTGATTGTTACGCTTCCGCTTCCTCACGCTGAATATAATGAAACCGGTGTAAAAAAAGGCACAGATTTTCCGAATATGGGTATCAAAAATTTCTCAGGTATGAGAGCTAACATCGGATTTAGAATTAAACTTGCTGTTATTACAATTCACGCTGATTACACCAGGGCCCAATATAATGTTTTGTCAACAGGTTTGGGAATCTCCTTCAGATAATAGAAATAAAAATAATTTTCTGAAATCCCCGGGATCACAGACAATCCCGGGGATTTTTTTTAAATCTCAGAACTATTTGGTGTGTTTTTGAGTTAATAGAATAAACTTAAATACAAAGAGGTCGATGAGTGCTGACACACAGAAAATAAACCGTGGATACAAAGCGTTACTTCTGGCTGCAAAAAATACAGTGGCTACTGAAGATAATACTGTCATAAGAAGAGCGTTGGATCTTGCCGTGGAAGCATGTGGTGATAAAATTATTCTTACCGGTGAACCGGAGATACTTCATGCTCTCTCTGTTGCCAGAATTATAGCCGGAGAGATGGGGCTGGGACTAACATCAATTATCACTGCTCTATTGCATGATTCATATAACAATCTGAGCCTTACGCCAAAAGAACTGGAAAAAGAGTTTGGAAAAAAGGTGGTTGAAATCCTGAATGGCTTTTCGCGTATTACCAGCATCGATTCAATGCAATCTTCCTACCAGGCAGAGAATTTCCGCAAACTGCTCCTGAGTCTTGCCGATGATGTAAGAGTAATACTCATAAAGCTTATTGAGCGTCTGGAGTATATGCGTAACCTGGATAATGCACCTGAGAAGGAGAGAGTACCAATGGCGTCTGAGACCTATTTCCTTTATGCCCCGCTGGCACACCGGCTTGGCTTTTATAATATCAAATCGGAGATGGAGGATCTGGCTGTCAAATATCTTGAACCTGAACAATATAATTATGTCGATTGCCGCCTCAGACAAACAACAGCTTCAAGGAATAAACTGATTCGTGACTTTTCCGTTCCTCTGAAAGAAAAACTTGAAAAGCAAGGCTTTAGATTCACTATTAAAAGCCGCACAAAATCAATACATTCCATAATGCTGAAAATGAAAAACCAGAGCGTGGAATTTGAGGAAGTTTATGATCTTTTTGCGGTAAGGATTATAATTGACAGTCCTGGTGAGAACGAAAAATCAGATTGCTGGCGAGCATATTCAGTTGTGACTGATTTGTATCAACCCAACCCCAGCAGATTACGCGACTGGATCTCTATACCAAAATCAAACGGGTATGAATCGCTGCACACAACTGTCGTAGGCCCAAGAGGAAAATGGGTTGAAGTGCAGATCCGTTCCATGAGGATGGATGAGATTGCTGAAAAAGGTCTGGCAGCTCATTTCAAATATAAGGGAATCAAGGGGGAAGGAGGACTTGATTCATGGTTGTCAAAGATGCGTGAAATACTGGAATCACCTGAAAAGGAGGATAATGCATTTATTGATCAGGTCCGGTCTGGTTTATACACTGATGAAGTTTTTGTTTTTACTCCAAAAGGTGATCTGCGTCAATTACCAGCCGGGGCTACTGTTCTCGATTTTGCCTTCGATATTCATACTGATGTGGGATCTTCATGTGTGGGAGCCAAAGTTAACGGGAAGAATGTGACAATAAAACATGTTTTACAAAATGGAGATCATGTTTCAATATTAAGATCTAAGAATCAGAAACCTAAGCAGGATTGGTTATCGTTTGTAGTAACTACAAAGGCAAAAACAAAGATAAAGCAGGTGCTGAATGAAGAGAAGACCAAAGCAGCTGCCGAAGGAAAGGAAATTCTGATGCGCCGGATGAAGAACTGGAAGATTGTATATGTTGATACTCTTATACAGAAACTTCTCAATTCTTACAGTCTCAAAACTGCCCAGGATCTGTACTACCTTATCGCGACCGAAAAGATTGAACTTCTTCAGATTAAAGAGGTTTTATTAAAGGATGAATCAGCCGGAGAGAATACTCCTGTAACAATATTGCCGGAGAGAGAGATAAAAGAACAGGCTGATTCCCAGATTTCTGATTATCTGATTATTGAAGATAGGGTAGAGGGGCTTGATTATAAACTCTCCAAATGCTGTAATCCGGCATTCGGAGTTAGTGTTTTTGGGTTTGTTACTATATTGGAAGGAATAAAGATCCATAGGAAAAATTGCCCTAATGCCCATTATATGATAACCAGATTTCCTTACAGGATCGTTGGCGTTATCTGGACCAAATCAAAACACAGCCCTGTCAATACCTCTGGTCGGGCCTGACAGGAAGTTTCGCCATTTTCTCAACCTCAAGGGAAGGAAACCCGAAATCTTCAACTACTTTTCCAAGGATCAGATATGTGCCACTTCCTTTAAATGGCCAGTTTTTAAGAGATTGAGAGAAATGGGTTGTATCGAAGAAATTGCCTTCAGCATCTATAAAGCATCCAAAATTCATCAAGTCATTTTTTATTGTTTTGATATACTTTACAGTAACCAGGTGTCCGACCATCCTGATTTTCCTGCCGGTATATTCACCCATCCTGTTTGCCGATACTTCTCCGCGGAAGGATGTTTCAAGCATATCGAACCAGCTCATGGTAACAGGAAAACCGAAAAGTTCGATTTCATCATATACATCTTCGATCTTTCTTTGGACAAGCTCGGGAAGTGCGAAATCGCGGACAGGAGAGGAGAAGAGAGGACGAAAATTATCCTGTTTGTTTTTGTTAATCATCATGTGAGCTTCCCACAATAGTACAGCCTTATTCTTTCCGGTAAATCTGAATGCACCTGCTCTTATAAGAAGAATTACCTGCTCAAGTCCTGGATTTACTTTTGTAACAAAATCGTTCAGACCGGTAAATGGACCTTCGGCATTACGTATCTCTTCAATTGACTGTGCAAGTTTATACTCAAGGCTCATAATATGAATGAATCCGATGTATATATCTGTGTCATATATTGTTGTCTTGTAATTGCTCTTGTTCACACAGGGAAGCTGAATCGTTGCTCCGCACCTTCTTGCTTCATGTACATAAACCCAGGTCCTGTAAAAACCGCCAAAATTATTTATTACAGCTACAATGAACTCAAGCGGATAATGAGCTTTAAGATAAAGACTCTGGAAGCTTTCAACGGCATAAGATGCAGAATGGGCTTTTGAGAACGAATATCCGGCAAAAGATTCAATCTGCCTCCATACTTCTTTTGTAACCTCATCGCTATAGCCCCTTTCGCGGCAGTTTGTGAAGAACCTTTCAATAATACGCTGCATCTCCTGTTTCGACCGGAATTTGCCACTCATGGCGCGACGCAGGGTATCGGCATCAGCAAGATCCAATCCTGCAAAGTGATGACAGACTTTCAGCACATCTTCCTGGTAGACCATAACACCGAATGTCTCTTCGAGCTGTTCTTTCATAACCGGATGTATATATTCGAATTTCCCGGGATTATGGAACCTGTAAATATATTCTTTCATCATACCTGAACGTGCAACACCAGGCCTTATCACAGAGCTGGCAGCCACAAGAGTTGTGTAGTTGTCGCATCTCAGCTTTTTCAGAAGACCGCGCATTGCAGGACTTTCAATATAGAAGCATCCTTTTGTTTCACCAATCCTGAGATATTCCTTTACCTTTTCATCGTTTTTAAATTTCTGTACTGCATGAACATCAACATTGATACCCCTGTTCCGCAGAATTATTTCAGCGCTCTCGCGGATATGGCCTATTCCCCTCTGGCTTAGAATGTCGAGTTTTTCAAAGCCAATCTCTTCGGCAGTGTACATATCCCATTGGGTTGTTGGAAACCCTTTTGGAGGCATATCGAGAGCGGTATAACAGGTAATTGGTTCTTCAGAGATGAGTATACCCCCGGCATGGATACTCCGCATATTGGGAAAGTCAGCGATCTTCAGACCTGTCGAGAAAATTATATTGGTTATCTCATTGCGGTTTGTCTCTGCTGAAGGATTATCTATAAGCGAATCAATCTCTTCCTTGGGCAAACCATGTACTTTTCCAAGTTCACGAACAATAGACTTTCCTCTGAAAGTACTCATTGTGCCAAGCAGTGCGGTGTGTCTGTAGCCATATCGCTTGAAAATATAATCGATGACTTCATCCCGCTCTTTCCACGAGTAGTCAATATCGAAGTCAGGAGGGCTGCTCCGTTTAGGGTTTAGGAATCTCTCGAAGTAAAGGTTTAGATCGATGGGGTCAACATTGGTGATTTTCAGACAATAAGCAACGACTGAATTTGCACCACTTCCGCGGCCGACATGATAAAAACCACGGGCCATTGAATATCTTACGACGTCCCATGTTATCAGAAAGTAGGCAGAGAAACCAAGCTTGTCGATAATCTCAAGTTCATGCTTTACCCTTTTCTTTGCTTCATTATTCTGCCTGCCGTACCGGTATATCATTCCGTCCCAGGCGAGTTTTTCGAGTAACAGCTTGTCATCATATCTGCTGGCAGAATAGATTTTTTTGTTTTTAAGACTTTCACGGTCAAACTGTAAATCACAGTCACACAGAAGATTCTTTGTATTATTTATTAACCACGGGTATTCATTCAGTATCTTATCATTATAGGCAGTATCTTTGAAGAATTCATCTTCTCCGGCGCACTGCCATGGTTGCAGGTGGCTGAGAAGAATATTGTTGTCGACTGCCCTGAGGCTCCTGTGAATAAAAATGTCATCAGTATCTGCAAAAGTAACCGGTTGCAGTAAAACCATCGAGTTCCTGTTTAATGATGAAGTGAGTGTCAGCAGACTGTTCAGTTCGTGTGGTCTTATTCCTATGCGTTCATTATCAAATAGTTTGCGGGGAGGAATTTTTTTAAGGGAATAGATTATATACGATTCAGAGAATTGAGGCGCCGGAAAAGGAATTGATGACTTGTTGAAATTCAGGTCTGAGAGAAATTCATTCAACTCCTGCAGACCTCTGTTATTACGTGCAATGCCGATATACTGCAGTTCATTGTCATTTCTGAATTCTATACCCGCGACAGGTCTGATATTGTTTTTGGCGCATTCGCCTGCAAATTCGGGAATTCCGGTTGAGTTATTGATATCAGTAAGAACAATGGTATCTGTCGCTGCAGCCAGTGCTTTCTGCACAAGCTGTTCCACGGACATAGTTCCGTAGCGGAGACTGTAATATGAGTGACAATTGATGTACATAGTGAACAAAGTGACTAAAGTGCCTAGAGTGCCTAGAGGGCTTTTTCCTCTCTTTCGCTTACCGTCATCACTCCGGAAGCTCTCCTGACCGCATTTCGCCCGAAACTCTTCCTGATTTTGTCCATTGCCATATAAAGGCTGACCTTTTCAGGAGTATCGTCAAACATGTCAAGCTGCTGGACGCCTCTCACCAGATGGCTGAACCTTATGCCAATAAGTCTTATAAGCATACGTCTCTGGTAGAGCCGGGCAAAGAGTTCTTTGGTGATATCGGCAATAACATGGTCGAATGATGTATATGGTATTCGTTTCTGCAGTGTATGTGTATCGAAGTTTGAATACCTTATCTTGACAGTAATGCATGAAGTGAGCTTCTCCTCTTTTCTCAGCTCGAACGCAATTTTCTCCACCATGCTTACCAGCAGTTGATTCAGTCTCACCAGATCGGTGGTGTCTTTTTCGAAAGTATGCTCAGTGCTTATTGATTTCTGTTCCGAGTAGCTGATGACGGGAGCGGAGTCTATGCCATTAGCTCTCTTCCACATTTCGATACCATTTTTACCCATCAGCTTTTCAAGCATCTCAACGGGGATATTCCTCAGGGTATAAATTGTCGCGATGCCCATCGAGCGGAGTACCTGGTAAGTCTTCTGACCGATCATTGGTATTTTTCTTATCGAAAGGGGATCGAGGAACGGAAGCACAATCTCTTTTTGCACTTCAATTTCACCATTTGGTTTTGCCTCGCCGGTTGCTATTTTTGATACAGTTTTGTTGACTGAAAGTCCGATCGATATAGGCAGACCTGTCTCTTTTATTATATACTGGCGCAATTCGTGCGACCATTTGTAGCATCCGTAGAAACGGTCCATCCCGGTAAGATCGATATAGTGCTCATCAACCGATGCTTTCTCATATAGCGGTGCCCTTTCGGCAATTATACCGGTCACTATGTTTGAATAGTTGGTGTAAAGTTCCATGTCGCCTCTTATTACTATTGCATCGGGACACATGTTCCTGGCCATTTTCATAGGCATAGCGGAGCTTACGCCGTACTTCCGCGCCTCATAGCTGCAGCTCGACACGACTCCACGGTCCGACATGCCACCTATTATAACCGGCTTACCGTTCAGGCGGCTGTTCTTAAGCCTCTCAACCGATACAAAAAACGTATCGAGGTCAAGATGCAGAACGGATCGGTCTATGTTGCCGGAGATAATCATAATAATAGTTTTAAGTGACTAAAGTGCCTAGAGTGACTAAAGTGACTAAAGTGACTAAAGTGACTAAAGTGACTAGAGGTTTAAGTTTTTACCAATTGAAGTGAAAATTGCCAACAACTCATTTGATTCATTGAGTGCTGATTCTAATTCGTTAGCTTCAGACCATTTCATATCGATACTAATTTCCAGCCAGTAGCCTGTTTCACTGGCTTCGCTTTCGCAGATTTTAATTTTATTTTTAAAATCTGCTCTGCTTCTTGCTCTGTTTGCCTCACGGTAATTTGCACCAATACTGGTTCCTGCCTTTGTCAGCTGATTTCTGACAATCCTGCTTTCAACTGTATTAGGTAGCGTAGTGGACAATTTGATGATTCTTATCGCAAATGCTTTTGTTCTTACCTCAAGATTTTTGCTAAACTCTTTATTTTCCATATATTTTAACTTTAATTACTCTTAACTTTAGTCACTCCAGACACTTTAGGCACTCCAAACTTTCTTTTGCTTTAGTCACTCCAAACTTTCTTATTGAAAATATATTGTATAACTCTTGCATATATAACAATTAAGTTTTACTTTTGATTAGAATATGATCAATTAAATGATTACAATATAATCAAATTTCATTATGTATTTTGCATCGAACATAAAATTTTTAAGAAAAAGGAGGGGCAGAACACAGGATGATGTGGCATTTGCCCTTAACCTTAAACGTTCAACCCTGAGTGGTTATGAGAACGGTGTGGCCCAGCCCGGTATAGAAATTCTGATATCCTTTTCCGGCTTTTTTAACATTGCTATCGATACAATCCTTAAACTGGATATTTCAAAGTTGTCAGAAAGTCAGCTTGGCGAACTTGAAAGAGGATATGATGCTTATGTCAAAGGAAGCAACCTCAGAGTATTGGCAACAACCGTCGATTCCAATAACCGGGAAAATATTGAACTGGTACATGAGAAAGCGAAAGCAGGTTATGCAACCGGATATGCTGATCCGGAATACATCGGAGAGCTTCCTGTATTCACACTTCCTTTTCTTTCCAATAAAAAGAAATATCGAACTTTTCAGCTGAAAGGCGATTCTATGCTTCCAATACCAGACGGTTCATGGGTGACAGGTGAATTTATTCAAGACTGGATGCAGGTAATCAGCGGGAAAGCGTGTATCGTGTTTACAATGAATGACGGAATTGTTTTTAAGGTGGTCGAGAACAACATCAGAACGGAGGGCAAGTTGGTTTTATATTCCCTCAATCCAATTTATGAACCTTATGAGGTACATATAAATGAGGTAAAAGAGATATGGAAATTTGTTAATTATATCAGCAGCGAACTGCCCGATCCTGTATTACCTGAAAAACAACTTATTCAGGCAGTCGCAGGAATGAAACATGATCTTGAAAGAATTAAAGCGAAATTGGGAAAAGATATTTCGGATATTGATGAGGAGAAATAGTGGAAATCAATGTAGGGATCGGCCGCGACCAATCCCTACATTGATGCATTGTTCCATCTTCCATTTTCAAACCCCACAGGTATTGATAATATTTTCTGAAGCTCCTCCATCTTGAACAATAGGTGAGGTAATTGTTGTAAACGACTTATATTCTTGTGTTTAATGATTGATTCGGAACTCATAATAATAAATACTCCCGGCTCAATAAAGTTTCGCAAGGCAGGAGATTCACATATAATAGGAGTGCCTTCCGGTATAAGTTCCATAATTTTATCAAAAACGAATGGGAGCCGGTCATCCCGTACCTTGGAAAAGTAAACCTTATAAGCGCCCGACTGGAGCATCCGTGAGGTGTCCTTGGTTGAATTACTATTTGTTTCTTCATATACCGAGTATCCCTTCTCTTCATAAATAGTTTTCAAACCAGGTGTGGTCTCATGAAAATGAGGGCTTATCTTGATTGCGGTGATATTTAAGCTCTTAAACTGTTCAATTATCCTGCAGGCAATAGATGTTTTTCCCGACTTGGTGCCGGTTCCGGCTATCAGTAAAAGATTTGGGATAAACATTGTCGTCTTTAAAAACTAAAAATGAGTTAAAGAATACTATTCTTTAGTCAATTCTAAAATCAGCTGTATCGTCTTCTCGTTTTCTGATTCCGGAATTTTACCAATAAATAATGCCCTGCAGATACGTTTCTTATCCAGAATTGCAACTGAGTAGTTATCTTTTGGCAAGCCCCACAGATTCTGAAGTGTAGCTGTGTAATCAAACAGAATTGTTGTCCCGAACTTTTTTGCTTTTTTGCCGGCTATCATACGTATCAGACCGTTAGGCTTCCATGTTGACTTGCAATCGACAATACCAAAACCTTTAAAAAAATCTCTGCTAATCCGCTTGTCTACATCAACAGCTTTATTGACTGCTTCATTAAATGGTTCATTCAGTTCAGCTTCATCAGGATCTACATAATTGACCTGAATCACTTTTCCGGCCCATGAATTCATCGTGAATTCTTTTTTATCAGCATCGGTAAACATCCAGTCAGGAGCCTTCATTCCTACAGCCAGTTTGACATTCTGCTGCGCGAAGATACCGGTAACGGCAAATAAACTGAATACAAGGGTGATGATAATTTTTTTCATAAGTCGCCTTTTTAATTTATTGCCCAATATATGAATTTTTTATCATTAATTAATTTTCGTTCTTTTTGTCATTTATCCCGGCAGTAATATTACTTTTGCGGTCTAATTAATATGTATGCAATTAATAAGAAATATAGCGATTATAGCACATGTTGATCATGGTAAAACTACTCTGGTTGACCGTATTATACAGGAATGCCAGGTGTTGGACCAAAGGAAGGAGGCAGGTGATCTAATTCTTGACAGTAACGAACTTGAGCGGGAAAGAGGGATAACAATTCTCTCAAAAAACGTCTCAGCAAATTATAAAGGTGTTAAAATTAACATTATTGATACACCAGGTCACGCTGATTTTGGAGGTGAAGTTGAGAGAGTGTTAAAGATGGCTGATGGTGTTTTATTACTCGTCGATGCACTTGAAGGTCCAATGCCGCAAACACGGTTTGTACTCGGTAAAGCAATTGCCCTTGGAATTAAACCAATTGTCGTAGTTAATAAGGTTGATAAAGATAATTGCAGACCCGATGAAGTTCAGCAGGATGTCTATGAGCTTATGTTTAACCTCGATGCTTCAGACGATCAGCTTGCTTTTGAGACAGTCTTTGGCTCTTCTAAATATGGATGGATGAGCAGTGACTGGAAAAAACCAACAACTGATATAAAGTATCTTCTTGATACAATTCTTAAGGAAATTTCAGAACCTGCTTATATTGAAGGTACAGCGCAGATGCAGGTTGCTTCACTCGATTTCTCGAGTTATGTAGGCAGAATAGCAATTGGCCGGGTATTCAGAGGAGATATTATTACAGGATTAGACTATACATTATGTAAAAGGGATGGCAAAGTAAAAAAAGTAAGAGTAAAAGAATTATATACTTTTGAAGGACTCGGCAGAGTAAAAACTGATAGGGTAAGATGTGGCGATCTATGTGCTGTTATCGGACTTGAAGATTTTGAAATAGGGGATACGCTCGCCGATCTGCTTGCTCCTGAAGCTTTACAGAGAATTGAGGTAGATGAACCTACGATGAGTATGGTTTTTACTATCAATAATTCTCCATTGTATGGAAAAGAAGGCAAGTTTGTTACATCCCGGCATCTAAGGACAAGGCTGATCCGAGAGACTGAGAAAAACCTTGCCCTTAAAGTTGAAGAAACTAAATCGGAAGATACTTTCAATGTTTTCGGTCGCGGTATACTACATCTCTCAATACTCATTGAGACGATGAGACGTGAAGGCTACGAATTTCAGGTGGGAAAACCAAAAGTAATTCTTAAAGATATAAATGGTGTTAAATCAGAACCTTATGAGACACTGACAATTGATGTCCCCCCGGAGTTCTCCGGTAAAGCTATCGAGCTTGTTACTCAGAGAAAAGGTGAAATGATTATAATCGAACCCAAGGGTGACCTTACCCATTTAGAATTTGATATTCCTTCACGGGGTCTGATCGGATTAAGGAATAACATGCTGACAGCAACTTCGGGTGAGGCTGTGATGCATCACCGTTTCAGGGCTTACGACAAATATAAAGGCGATGAACTTATGGCTAAACCAAACGGATCATTGATTTCTTTAGACATGGGAATGGCGACCGGCCATGCAATTGATCGTTTGCAGGACAGGGGTAGATTTTATATTGATCCGGGAGAACAGGTTTACAGAGGTCAGGTTATCGGAGAACATACCAGGCTTGACGATCTCGAAGTAAATATTGTCAGAGGGAAGAAACTTACAAATATGAGAGCTTCCGGGTCTGACGACAGTCTCAGGATAGCCCCAAAACTTAAATTCTCTCTGGAGGAAGCCATGGAGCAAATCAAAGACGATGAATATCTTGAAATTACCCCACTGAATCTAAGAATGAGAAAGATCCCGGGTTATAAATTCGCTTAAAATATGTTTCGCATTAAAAATGATTTTGTCAGAAAAATAAAGAGTAAGTACTTTTTATTAATTGTCATTGCATTGGCTTTAATGTCTTCATCCTACGGACAGGATATTAATTATTCGAAGTTTGGAATGGAGACAAATGGCAACAAAATTCCTCATGGACTTAAGGTTGGCGATAAGGCGCCGGATTTTACCGGGTATGATCAGACAGGGAAGCAAGTGGAACTGAAAAAACTCCTGGTACAGGGACCAATAATACTATTCTTTTACAGAGGTAAGTGGTGCCCTGTATGTAGCAGATATCTGAATAATTATCAAGATTCCCTAAAAGTGATTACAGATCAGGGGTTTAATGTCGTTGCAATAACACCTGAATCAATTGAGAACGTGGAGCAAACAGTAAAACTTCATAATCTGACTTTTACTGTCATTTATGATTGCCAGGAAAAAATAATGAAAGATTATGATGTCATGTTTAGTGTAACAAAAGCTTACCAGGGAAAGATTTTATCATCCCTTTCAACTGATATAGCTAAAAACAACGGGAGGGATACTGCGCGGCTTCCTGTTCCTGCTACATTTATCATAAACAAGGATGGAATTATAGTGGCTGTTCAATTTGATCCTGACTATAAGAACAGAGCAACAGTAAAATGGATGTTAAAAAACCTTGGACTGGCATTATAGGGATCTATTATTCTAATAGTCATTCAGGTAATCATTTAATGGCTTCATTGCCTGATACACATTCAAAACGTGATCCAAAAAATCTTTACTCAGCGCCATTTTATCTGATACCTCATTTACTACCAGGTAACTTTTAAATCTCAGAAGTTCTATATATGGATGGTCTGAAGTGTATCCTTTTGGCGAAGTCTTGAGCTTTTCTCCGTCGATCTTTCCAAAATATTTAATAAAATCTTTTGAGTTAGTTATCTTAATAAATTCATCATGGTTATCGCTTATTTTTTCCCTTATGGCAGATAACCATGGACTTGGAGGCGTATATGCGCCTCCAACCATAATACTTTTACCAGGCTCAATATGAAAGTAATATCCGGCAAATTTATCTCCATTCTTTTTTCCACCACGTACAATAAATGCACCGAAATGCGTTTTGTAAGGCGATTTATCTTTCGAAAAACGTATATCACGGTTAATTCTGAAAACACAGCTTTTTGCTTCAAGACCTCTCATAATCGGATCAAATAAAATTATTTTATTTATAATCTCCTGAACCATGGATTCGAAGTTATCTTTGGCCTCTGAATAGAACGGCCGGTTCGCGTTAAACCATTCACGATTATTATTGCATTTTAAGGTAGTGAGAAAATCAAGTGTCGATTTTTTTATAGTTTCCATTCTGATTCAGCTTATAATTTGTAAAGTTTGATCCTATATTTTGCTATTGTAGACGTTTATTCAAGATTAGATTTCAATATTTAACAACAACTGTTACCATTTTGTTGTTTTTATAATGAATAATCAAATATACTAAAGAAAGTTCCATGGTTGAAGTTCCTAAAAAGAAGATCACATTTAAAGGTTTAAAAAACTCTTTCAGACTCTATCGTTACATTAAGCCATTCAGGGTAGAATATGCATGGGGTATGTTTTTCCTGATGGGATCAAGTCTCGCGAGCCTGGCATTTCCGAAATTGCTTGGAGAGCTTGTCACCTCCGGTAATAAAGGAAATTTAAGCAATGATCTTAACAGAATTGCATTATTGCTGATTGCGACCCTGGTTGTGCAGTCTGTTTTTTCATATTTCAGGGTGGTTTTATTTGTAAACGTGACAGAAAAAACACTGGCTCTTTTAAGACAAACAACGTATAATCATTTAATTAAACTTCCATTAAGGTTTTTTGAAAAGCACAGGGTTGGTGAACTTAACAGCAGGATTTCATCTGATATTTCCTTATTACAGGAAACTCTTACATCGACCCTGGCGGAATTCATAAGACAGATCATAATAATTTCTGGAGGAATCACATTATTAGCAATAACATCATGGAAACTGACCATTTTTATGCTGGCCATAATACCCGGAGTGATGCTGTTAGCTGTATTTTTTGGAAAGTTTATCCGGAAATTTTCGAAACAGGTTCAGGCTGAGGTTGCAAAATCCAATACAATTGTAGAAGAAACTTTGCAGGGTATTCAAATTGTCAAAACATATACAAATGAATTTTTTGAGATTGACCGCTACCGCACAAGAACCAGAGCGATAGCGACGATTGGTATGAAGAGTGGTAAGTACCGTGGAGCTTTTTCAGCCTTTATGATCCTTGGATTATTTGGAGCAATGGTTGCTGTAATATGGAAGGGATCTGCCCTGATGTCATCAGGTGCTATTGATGCCGGCCAGCTATTTTCTTTTGTAATTTATTCCGGATTTATCGGTGGTACTATTGGTGGATTAGCAAATGTATTCACCGAAATTCAAAAGTTCATAGGTGCAACAGAGGAACTCTTTGACATTTTCAATGAAGAAGAAGAAGAATTATTTGAAATCAAGCAGATATCTGAAAAAGAATCTCTTAAAGGACAGATAACCTTCAGAGATCTGAGTTTCAGATATCCATCCCGGCCCAATGAAGAGGTATTAAGCAATATCAATTTGACTATTCCGGAGAATAAGATGGTTGCACTCGTGGGTTCCAGCGGAGCAGGTAAATCCACAATTGCATCGCTTATACTCAGATTACACGAACCAACGTCAGGCGATATTATTTTTGATAACAGGAACAGCCGTGACTTCTCACTGTCATCTATAAGGAGTCAGATTGCCCTGGTTCCTCAGGACGTCTTCCTTTTTGGAGGATCCATACGTGAAAATATTTCGTACGGCAAGCCAACCGCAACCGAAGATGAGATACTTGAAGCGGCCGGCAAGGCAAACACGATGGAATTTATTGACAGATTTCCGGAAAAGCTAAACACTATTGTCGGTGAACGTGGGACACAGCTTTCAGGTGGTCAGCGTCAGAGGATTGCTATTGCCCGCGCTGTTCTGAAAAATCCGCGTATTCTGATCCTTGATGAAGCGACATCATCGCTCGATTCAGAATCGGAACGTCTTGTTCAGGATGCTCTTGAGAAATTAATGGTTGGACGTACTTCAATAGTTATAGCACATCGCTTGTCAACTATCAGGAAAGCTGATCAGATACTGGTTATCGACAACGGGAAGATAGTTGAAAAAGGTACCCACGAAGAACTGATTGGTCTTGAAAACGGAATTTACCGGAAACTCAGCCAGTTGCAATTTGCGGGATAACTGTTAAATTCCACATAATTTATTATAAATTTGAGGTATATTCATGAATCTGTTAAATAAATGCAAAGATCAAAATTCAAATTGCTCATAATTAATTTTGGGTTTATTGCAGGAATTCTTTTTTTCTTAACCGGTTTTAAGAGCCCGGTTGAAAAAATATTACAAACAGAGAAAACAAAACCCGGATATCAGGAAACAATAAGAAGCGAAAAATATCCGGGATTGGTTACTCTAAGCGTTATTAATATCCGGAAGGAACCTGGCCATGCATCAGAATTGGTGTCACAGTCAATACTCGGAACCCCTGTTTTGATATTGAAATCGAACGATTCCTGGCTACAGATAGAAACTCCTGACAATTACATCGGATGGACTACAGAATCTTCGGTAAGGCCAATGGATAGTGTGGAAATTACCGGTTGGAAGAAGGCAACAAAGGTAATCTACAAGGAAAATACAGGATGGTTACATGATAGAACATCAGAAAAATCAGGGGTAATTGGCGATTTGGTAGGAGGGAGCGTACTGGAAAAGATCGGAGAATCAAAAGGATATGTCAATCTTATTTTACCCGATGGACGTAAAGGATTTGTTGAGAAGCAGAAGGTTATGGATTTTGATCTTTGGGAAAAAACCGTAATCTGTACAGAAGAAAGTATCTGCAAAACTGCATTGACATATATGGGGATACCTTATTTATGGGGCGGCTCTTCAACAAAAGGTGCAGATTGCAGTGGTTTTGTTCAGTCTGTCTATTTTAGAAATGGACTTATACTGGCGAGGGATGCTAAGTTACAGGCCCTCCATGGCGACTCAGTTGATATTTCAGATGGATATACCAGACTGAGAAAAGGAGATCTGCTTTTCTTTGGTTCAAAAGGAAATGAGATATCACACGTTACTCATGTCGCAATATATCTGGGAAACCTCGAGTATATTAATTCGGCAGGACGAGTTATGATAAATAGTCTTGACTCAACAAAAAAGAATTATAACAGTGACAGAATGAATTCACTTCTGATGGCAAAAAGAATAATCGGAGTTGAGCATGATTCAGGCATTGTACCTGTAAATAGGCATCCATGGTATCAAAGATCTAAATAAAATAATTATGAGTTCCAGGAGAAAATTTATTACAGATTGTGGAGTATTAGCGAGTGGTGCAGGATTCTCATATCTGACAATAGGGCAGAATAACTGGTCAGAATTCAATAAAAGATCAGGAAAAAGTTCAGGACTGACTTTAAGGTATAAGGCATATCAACTTCATTTGAAACATGTTTTTACCCTTGCATCGGGATCCAGAAGCACAACACCGGTGATGCTGACAGAACTGGAATTTGAAAATATTATCGGTTATGGCGAGGCATCGATGCCGCCTTATCTGGGTGAGAATCATGAGACAGCAGGATCATTTCTAAGCAAAGTCGATCTGACTCAGTTTGAAAGCCCTTTCCTGATGGAGGATATCCTGACCTATGTTGATCAACTGGTTCCTGGTAACTATGCCGCGAAAGCGTCTGTTGACATTGCCCTTCATGATCTGGTAGGAAAGATTATGAAACAGCCATGGTATAAGATATGGGGGCTTAATCCTGACCGTACCCCAAATACGTCTTTTACAATAGGCATAGATAAACCAGAGGTCGTAAAAACTAAAGTCAGGGAAGCAGCTCCCTATAAGATTCTTAAGGTTAAACTTGGTCAGGGAAATGACAAAGAAATGATCGAAGCAGTAAGAAGCGAAACAGATAAGCCAATTTGCGTAGATATTAACCAGGGATGGACAGATAGAATAATGGCGCTTGAAATGTCGCACTGGCTGAAAGATCAGGGAGTTGTCTTTATTGAACAACCAATGTCCAAAGCTTCAGTTGATGATATAGCCTGGCTTACCCAAAATAGTCCGTTGCCAATTATTGCAGATGAGGCTATCCAGACAATCATTGATTTCAGGAATGTACAGGGAGCCTATAGTGGCATAAATGTCAAGCTCATGAAATGCGGGGGTTTACGCGCTGCATATATAATGATAAAAATGGCCAGGGCGCTCGGAATGAAAGTAATGATCGGATGCATGACCGAAACATCGTGTGCCGTGTCGGCTGCAGCTCAGCTGTCTCCGTTGGCTGACTGGGCCGATCTGGATGGGAACCTTCTTATCGATAATGATGTTTTTGAAGGAGTTACGATAAGTGATGGCAAAATAATTCTGCCAGACAGACCAGGAATAGGAATAAGTCAAAGGGGAAAAAGATAAAAGATAATCCACACAAGGGGAACCGCATGCCGCGAGCCGCAAGCCACAAACCGGAGAATTAAGACTACAAGACACCAAACATTAGACAAAAGCAAGCAATAAAGAGTTATCATGATGACAAAGACCGGAAAAAGAATTACCTATATTGTTTTAACGATCCTGGGAGCAGCTATAATAGCTTTTGGCATTTATCTTAATTCATTGCTGCCTATAATAACCGGGTATGCTGCGAAGAACCTTTGTTCCGCTGTATTTGTATCGGACAGAAAGCCTGAAAATGCCGAGGCTACCGAACTTAATTTTTCCTTTATCAAGTTCACTAAGAATAGTGTAAACTATGATGAGAAGAGCGTCACAAGCCATTTCCTATGGGGAAAATCCAAGGCGATTTACAGAAAGGGATTTGGAGTAACTCTTTTAAGAAATATATCTGAAGAGAAACTTCGTCGATCAGGATACCCGGCAGGCGGTGAACCGGGTTATTCGCAGGATACGATACAATGGCCACTCGGAGATATATTACCTGTGAAAAATACCGGGATTGACACAATTAAACTTGCAGAAATATCAAAAAAACTGATAACTGACAATGCATATAATGGTAACGCTTTTGCATTTATGGTAATTCATAAAGGGATCCCCGTTGCTGAAGCATATAAACCTCAATTTACCAGACATACAAGATTACTGAGCTGGTCGATGGCAAAAAGCTTCACTAATGCATTGATTGGGATTCTTGTTAAGGATGGTAGTCTGGATATAATGCAGCCGACAGGTCTCGATGAGTGGCAAAGAGATGACAGGAGTAAAATCACTCTGAACGATCTTATGCAGATGCAGAGCGGCCTTAAATGGAACGAAGATTATGGAAACAGATCAGATGTTACACTTATGCTTCACCAGGAAAGTGACATGGCCCGTTTTGCCATTGAACGGCCGATAGCATTTCCTGCCGGTACTCACTGGTACTATTCCTCCGGTGCAACAAATATTGTTAGTGATCTTATTCGCAGACGATTAGGTAATGATTCAACATATTATGTCTTTGCCAATACCCGGCTTTTTAATAAGATTGGTATGCCAGATGCTGTTTTTGAGGTCGATCCGTCGGGAACAAGGATCGGATCATCTTATCTGTATGCTACAGCCAGAGATTACGCTCGTTTTGGATTGTTGTTTGAGAATGATGGAGTATTTAACGGGGTAAGAATATTACCGGAGGGTTGGGTGAAATACAGCACAACACCGGCTTCAGCAAGTAATGGGATATACGGATCATTTTTCTGGCTTAACAGAAGCAAAAGATTGTCATCAGCACCTGAAGATATGTTTGCATGTGATGGACATGACGGACAACATATTTATATTCTGCCAACCCAGGAATTGGTTGTAGTTGTATTGGGATTCTCACAAACATCTAAGGGTGGAATGGATACTGACAGGCTGCTGAGAGATATTTTAAGTGCACTATAATATGATTGTAACTATAACTGAACATTTTACATTTGGCAAAAAGCCTATAATTAATATTATGTAAAATAGACTAATTAAATTTAAGTATAGTTCATTCACAACATAATAGCTTCTAACCTACTGTTTCTATCTCAGATTTCTTTTATCAACATAGCTTTGGTGAAGTCGGTAATGGCTGCTGCTTCATCATTTGTATCGAATAAAAAAAGGGATGTAAAATAAATACATCCCTTTTTTGTTAAACTCTAAGAGTTCTTATTTTTTGTCAATTGCATCAAGTTTTGCCTTAATGACTGTGTATTTATCAGTTTGTTTGAGTCTGTAATATAACTCCTGCAGGCTTCTCATGGCATAAACATCATCTGGTTTGAGTTCATAAGCTTTTTCCATATAAGGAAGTGCTTTGGCATAAATAGCGTTTGCCTGGTCAATAGCTTCACTGTACTTTTTAACATCCATTATTTCGTTTGCCTTGACGAACATTTCTGATGCTTTATTAATATAAGCTGCACCACAACCGTATTGAGTATCATATACATCCCCTTTGAGTTCAATCGATTTGGTTAGCTCTGTAATTGCATCATCATATTTGTTTTGATTTAAATAGATAATACCACCTGCAAAATACAGACTATAATTAGTTGGGTCGCTCTCCTTTGCAACTTTGATATACTTAAGCGCTTCTTCATTTTTACCGCTTTTTATATAAAGGTCAATTAGTTGCAAAGTAACGTTTTTGTCATTCGGAAATTTGCTGCTTAATCCGGTCAGAACACCTTCAGCCTTTGCTGTATCACCTAAACTCATATATGCTTCAGACATCTGAAAATACGGAGTAATTCCCATATATTTCATTTCAGTACATTTCTCAAAGTACTTGATAGCTTCGCTATATTTAAGCGAATTCACTGCGGCAAGACCTGCATTATAGAACATTCCGGTATCAACTGCTCCTGCATATTTATCACTTTCAGTAATTTTTATCTGTGTTTCAAAAGACTTAAGGGCGCCCGCGAAATCTTTTGCTACAAATCTTGTACTTCCCTGCTTGTAGAGGTTAACAGCCAGTGAGTTATAGACCATACCTGTAATTAGCTTCTTTTTTATTCCACCCTTTGGATCCAGTTCCATTGCTTTTTCATACGATGCATAAGCTTCGGCAAGCGGATCAGGATAAAAAGCATTGAATTTAGGATTGTCAGATTCAAATGATGCCTGACAAAGTTTACCTTTTGCAAAATAAGTGTTAAACCAGGCACTGGTACTCTCATTTAACAAAGCCTGATCAATGGCGTCTTTTGCTTTATCCAGAATACCCTGGTCAATGTAACTAAGGGCACTGGTAACCTTACCCTTTTGGGCCATGACTCCAAATGAGATACTGACAGCTGCTATGAGCAATAAAAACTTTTTCATGATTATAATTTTAATTTAATTGTCTGTAAAAAATTTCCCAAATTTATAATATTACTTTTTAAACATCAAATTCTTTGCCATTTTCCTCGTTAATAATATTATTTTCTTCAGAAATGACTTTCTCCTCGCCCTCTTCCTCCTCGCTGACAAGTACGCAAGCTACTGAAGCTATAATATCACTCTCTCTAAGGTGTATCAACCGCACTCCTTGTGTTGCTCTTCCCATTACTCTTAATGCCGACACGGGACTTCTGAGAATATTTCCAAATTGAGTAATTATCATAAGATCATGATTATCAGTCACATCTTTCAACGCGATCAGAGTACCTGTTTTCTCAGTTACATTAATCGTTTTTACTCCTTTTCCACCTCTGTTTGTAATTCTGTACCCATCTATATCTGATCTCTTTCCATATCCCTTCTCAGAAACAACAAGAATGTCCTTCTCTTTGTTCTCAACAGTTATCATACCAACAACAATATCATCTTTTTCGCTGGCCAGTTTGATTCCTCTTACTCCGGATGCGGTCCGGCCCATTGGTCTTACTGATGCTTCAGGGAACCGGATTGCGCGTCCTGATTTAACAGCCAGCATAATGTGATGCTGTCCATTAGTCATTCTGGCTTCCAGCAGTTCATCTCCCTCCCTGACAGTAATAGCATTTACCCCATTTACTCTGGGTCGTGAATATGCTTCCAGAGAAGTTTTCTTTATTATTCCCTTAGTTGTACATAGAACAATGAAGTTGTTATTAATATATTCATCATCGTTCAGATTTTTAACATTAATGAACGCTCTGACATTATCATCAGGTTCAATATTAATAAGATTCTGCATAGCTCTTCCCTTCGAAGTTCTGGAACCTTCCGGTATGGCGTAAACTTTTAGCCAGTAGCACTTTCCGTTCCTTGTAAAGAAAAGCATCGTATTATGCATTGTGGCTATATACAGATGCTCTATGAAATCCTCGTCCCGGGTAGCGCCACCTTTAGCGCCGGTTCCGCCCCGGTTCTGTCTCCTGAAATCGGTTAATGGTGTTCTCTTTATATAACCCATGTGAGAAATAGTAATTACCATCTCATCATCGGCATAAAAATCTTCCGGATTGAACTCTTCAGCGTTCGGAATTATTAATGTACGTCTTTTATCGCCATATTTTTCTTTAATTTCCAGAAGTTCTTCCTTAATTATTTTCATTTGCAGATCAACACTTGCAAGAATACTTTTTAAGTGTTCAATTAATGTCATTATCTCCTGATATTCTGCTCTTAATTTTTCCTGTTCCAGACCGGTAAGTTGACGCAGACGCATTTCCACTATAGCCCTTGACTGGATATCTGAGAGTGCGAATCTTTCCATAAGCCTCTCTCTGGCCATCTCCGGAGTCTGAGATGCTTTGATTATTGCAATTACTTCATCAATATTATCACTTGCAATGATCATTCCGGCCAGTATATGTGCACGTTTTTCAGCCTGATCAAGATCAAATTTTGTCCTTCTGATGACTACTTCATGTCGATGATTAACGAAATAATGTATTAAATCCCTGGTATTTAGTGTTTTAGGACGACCTTTTACAAGAGCGATATTATTTACACTAAAGGATGTCTGAAGTGAAGAAAACTTGTAAAGATTATTCAGGACGACATTTGCAGTGGCATCTTTCTTAAGAATGATTACAATACGCATCCCATTGCGATCCGATTCATCATTTATATATGATATGCCGTCAAGTTTTTTCTCATTAATAAGATCAGCAATTTTTCTGATCATTTCGGCCTTATTGACCATATACGGAATCTCATTGACAATAATACATTCTCTTCCTGAATGTGTTAATTCAATTTCGGTCTTTGCCCGTACAACTACTCTGCCTCTGCCGGTTTCCAGAGCATCTCTGATTCCCTGTTCACCATAGATAATTCCACCCGTCGGAAAGTCCGGACCTTTTACAAAGTGTAATAATTCGTCTGTTGTAATATCATTGTTATCAATGTAGGCTATTGTTGCATCAATAATTTCCGAAAGGTTATGCGGAGGCATATTGGTTGCCATACCAACTGCTATACCTGAAGCTCCATTCACAAGAAGATTTGGGATCCTTGTAGGCAGAACGGAAGGTTCAGTTAAAGAATCATCGAAGTTTGGCTGAAAATCGACAGTATCTTTTTCTATATCAGCAAGGGTTTCTTCTGCAATTTTTTTAAGCCGTGCTTCGGTGTATCTCATTGCAGCAGGACTATCCCCATCAACTGACCCAAAGTTTCCTTGTCCGTCAACCAATGGATATCTTAAAGACCATTCCTGGGCCATCCTTACCATGGCTTCATAAACAGAAGAGTCACCATGCGGATGAAATTTTCCGAGCACCTCTCCCACTATTCTTGCAGATTTTTTATAAGGCTTATTCGAATAAACTCCCAGTTCAGACATTCCAAAAAGTACCCTGCGATGAACCGGTTTGAGACCATCCCTCACATCGGGTAATGCCCTTGATACAATAACCGACATTGAGTAGTCGATATATGCAGACTTCATCTCCTCCTCGATATTAACCTTTATGATTCTCTCTCTCTCTGACATAACAGATTATTAATTAAGTATTTACAAATAAACCTTGAAGCCAAGGTTTGGAATTACGAAAGTAATCAAAATTTGGTTACTTTCGAGCTTAACCAACACTGAATTTTTAACACTCATTGTTCATAAATAGGCACGAAAATTGTCATATAGGAATTACGTATGATTTAACTTTAATATAGTTGTTATATGTACTTTTGTCAATAGAATCTGACAGAATGTCGGTTTACATTTAATAAATTTGTAATTGATAAAAAATAAAATGGATTCACAATTTTCACAAAGGGTTAAAGACATTCTGGGCTATTCCAAGGAGGAGGCTATAAGGCTGGGAAACAGCCATATAAGTCCTGAACATTTATTTCTTGGTATACTCAGAGATGGAGAGAGCATCGCGATTGAAATCCTGATGAATCAGGGTATTGACCTAATGGTTCTAAAAGGATCTCTTGAGAAAAGCATAAAAGTTGAAAGCCCCGTTCCTGTGGCTGACCATGAGGTTATACCACTTTTACGGAGCACAGAACGAATACTTAAACTTGTATATCTTGAGGCTAAAGCTCTCAAAAGCAGTACTATAGACACAGAACATCTTCTTCTTGCCATTCTTAAGGATGAAAATGCTTTAGTGACAAGGTTTCTTTCAGAACTGGATGTTGATTACCAATCAGTCCGCAAAATGGTTGAAACTGAATCACCAACCGCAAAAGCTGATTATCCCAGAGACGAAGATGATGAAGGTCAGAGTTTTAGTGGTCCTGGGAAAGGACAACCCTCTACTCCTTCCTCCTCAAAATCTTCCTCCGACACACCTGTCCTGGATAATTTTGGAATTGATCTTACCAAAGCTGCAGAAGAAGGCAGGTTAGATCCTGTTGTTGGCAGAGAAAGAGAGATCGAACGACTCGCACAGATATTATCCCGCAGGAAAAAAAATAATCCAGTTCTGATCGGAGAACCAGGTGTTGGGAAATCTGCCATTGCAGAAGGTCTTGCATTAAGGATTATTAAAAAAAATGTCTCAAGAGTACTATTTAATAAAAGAGTGGTTGCTCTGGATCTTGCTTCAATAGTTGCCGGCACCAAATATCGTGGGCAATTTGAAGAGAGAATGAAAGCTATACTGAATGAGCTTTCAAAAAATGATAATATTATTCTTTTTATTGATGAAATACATACAATTGTAGGCGCAGGTGGAGCAACAGGATCCCTTGATGCAGCCAATATGCTTAAACCTGCTCTTGCACGGGGTGAAATTCAATGCATTGGTGCAACTACTCTCGACGAATACCGTCAGCATATTGAGAAAGACGGAGCTCTTGAGAGAAGGTTTCAGAAGATAATTGTTGAGCCTACTTCAATTGAAGAGACTATTCATATCCTTCATAATATTAAAGAGAGATATGAAGAGCATCATAATGTAATTTATACCGATGAAGCTATTGATGCCTGTGTGAAACTCACTAACCGTTATATATCTGACCGGCATCTGCCTGACAAGGCAATTGATGCTCTTGATGAATCAGGTTCACGGGTTCACATCTCAAATATTGTTGTTCCTGAAAAAATTCTTACACTGGAAAAACAACTTGAGGAGACCAAAAAGGAAAAAATGCTGGCAGTAAAAAATCAGAATTTCGAAAAAGCTGCCAGTTTCCGCGATCGTGAGAAAGATCTGCTTGATCTTATTGAACAGGAAAAGAAAAAATGGGAAAAGGAACTTGCAGTCAACCGCGAAATAGTTGATGCAGAAAAGGTTGCTGAAGTTGTTGCTATGATGACAGGTGTTCCTGTTCAGAGGATAGCCCAGACTGAAGGAACCCGGTTGCTGAATATGGCTGATGAACTTAAAGGAAGCATTATAGGGCAGGATGAAGCTATACAAAAAGTTGTGAAGTCAATCCAAAGAAACAGGGCTGGTCTCAAAGATCCAAACAAGCCTATAGGAACTTTCATATTCCTTGGTCCCACTGGTGTTGGAAAAACTCAACTGGCAAAAGTGCTCGCCAAATTTCTCTTCGATACAACAGATAATCTGGTAAGGATCGATATGAGCGAATACATGGAAAAATTCTCCGTTTCCCGGCTTGTTGGAGCTCCTCCGGGGTATGTAGGTTATGAAGAGGGAGGCCAGCTTACCGAAAAAGTCCGCAGGAAACCATATTCCGTTGTTCTGATGGATGAAATAGAAAAAGCTCATCCGGATGTATTTCATATAATGCTTCAGGTACTTGATGAAGGACAATTAACAGATAGTCTCGGACGACGTGTCGATTTCAGAAATACCATTGTAATTCTGACTTCAAATATCGGAACAAGGCAAATAAATGAGTTCGGCCATGGAATGGGTTTTGATACTTCTGCAAAGAAGGACTCAAGAGATGAGCAAACCAAAAGCATTTTACAAAAAGCTCTGCAAAAAACATTTGCGCCTGAATTTCTGAACAGGATTGATGATGTAATAATGTTCAATTCATTGGGAAAAGAACAGATCAACAAAATTATTGATCTTGAATTGAAAGGACTTTATGACAGAGTCAAATCACTTGGTTACCAGCTGAAAATAGCGTCAGCTGCAAGAGATTTTATTGCTGAAAAAGGGTTTGATGCAAATTATGGAGCCCGGCCACTTAAACGTGCAATTCAGAAATATCTTGAAGATCCCATGGCTGAAGTTCTTATTAAAGCAAGCCTTAAAGAAGGTGATTGTATTAATGTAGGATTTAATTCCGCCAAATCGGAAATTAAGATTAAAATTCAAAAAAAGAAAATAGAACTTCCGGAAAAAACTGATACCCCGGCTGAATAAATAAAAAGGCTGTCAATATCTGGCAGCTTTTTTTTATTCTATCCTATTTAACAGGCTCCCCATACAGATCAAAGTCTGTAGTTTGTGTTATTAGTATGTTATAAAAATTACCTGGCTTTAGATTATGTACTTCTGCAATCAGTACCTCCTGATCAATCTCAGGACTATCGAATTCAGTTCTCCCAACGAAGAATTCACCTTCTTTCCTATCGATAATAACTTTGAATATCCTGCCAACTGCCGACTCATTTAATTCCGCCGAAATATTCTGCTGTATTTCCATCAGTTCAGCAACTCTTGATTCCTTTAGATCCGTGGAAATTTCATCTTCATATTCATTATATGAAAAGGTATCTTCTTCATGTGAATAAGCGAAGACACCCAACCTGTCAAATCTGAATTCAGAGATAAAATCCTTCAGCTCAAGAAAATCCTCATCAGTTTCTCCGGGATGTCCTGCAATGAGCGTTGTTCTGATGACTGCTCCGGGTATTTCATTTCTAAGTGTATTAAGAATAGCCAATGTTTCTTTCCTGTTATGAGATCTCTTCATCATTCCCAGCATATTGTCAGTTATATGTTGAATGGGAATATCAATATACCGGCATACCCTGGGGTTTTCCCTTATTATAGGAATAAGCTCAAGAGGGAAATTAGCAGGGTATAGATAATGTAACCGGATCCATTCCAGCGATTCTAGCTTCAGTAATTCTGTGACCAGTTCAGGTAAGGTTTGTTTCTTGTATAGATCAAGTCCATAGTAACTTAGATCCTGTGCTATAAGAATTAATTCTTTGACACCATTACCGGCTAATTGCGATGCTTCATTCACCAGCTCCTCAATCGGTCGTGAAATATATTTTCCCCGTATGGCTGGAATGGCGCAGAAAGCACATACCCGGTTACATCCTTCAGATATTTTGAGATATGCATAATGGCCGGGACCTGTTATTGTCCTGTCTGTCATAAGATCTTTCCTGTAACTCACACCAAGTTCTGCAAGAACATCATTCATGTTATTTACTCCGAAGTATTTTTTTACTTCAGGTATTTCATGTTTGAGTGCATCAGCATATCGCTCAGAAAGACAACCCATTACATATAAGTTATCAATATGTCCTGACTTTTGAGCTTTTACAAACCTGAGAATGGTATCAACACTCTCTTCCTTTGCATCGTTAATGAAGCCACATGTATTGATAATTACAGTTCCGGCCTCGAAATCATCTGAATTGTAAAAAACTTCGTAGCCTCCTGCATGTAGCTGTTTCAGAAGCTTTTCCGAATCGACAACATTTTTAGAGCAACCTAAAGTGACAATATTGATTTTTTTGTTATTCATAAAGACATACTATTCCTTTGTGTCATTTGACCCCCTTTCCCGTCCCGCCTAATCGGGAGGCTTGATTTAACTCCTTCCCCCGTGGGGGAAGGTTGGGAAGGGGGTAATAGAGTTGTAAGCAGAAACGCATAGGAGATTGCTACATTATTTTTCACTGAATAGCGAATCGACAAAATCAAAACGGTTGAATATCAGGAGATCCTCAAGTTTCTCGCCGATACCGATATACTTCACGGGTATCTTAAACTGATCGGAGATTCCTATTACTACGCCACCTTTAGCTGTACCGTCAAGTTTTGTAATTGCCATTGCAGTCACATTTGTGGAAGCTGTGAATTGTTTGGCCTGTTCAAATGCATTTTGTCCTGTTGAACCGTCCAGTACAAGAAGAACCTCATGCGGGGCATCAGGGATGACTTTCTTCATAACCCGTTTAATCTTAGACAATTCAGTCATAAGATTTATTTTATTGTGAAGTCGTCCTGCCGTATCAATAATAATGACATCTGCTCCTGTAGAAACTCCTGATTTGAGAGTATCAAATGCTACTGATGCCGGGTCGGATCCCATTTTTTGCCTGACAACCGAAACTCCTACCCTGTCGGCCCATATCTGAAGTTGCTCAATTGCGGCAGCTCTGAATGTATCTGCTGCACCAATCAATACTTTTTTCCCTGCCGATTTGAACTGATAAGCAAGTTTTGCAATTGTTGTTGTTTTCCCTGCCCCGTTTACACCGACAACCATAATAACATAAGGAACTTTTTTCCCGGTTAATAAGAAGTCTGATTCTGAGTCAATTTTATTTTTTTCGAGCAGAGCTACAATCTCTTCTTTTAGTATTGCATTTAATTCGCTGGCATTTAAATATTTATCTTTAGCTACCCTTGCTTCGATACGTTCAATAATATTTAGAGTTGTTGTAACACCGACATCAGAAGATACCAGGACTTCTTCTAGTTTGTCAAGGACTTCTTCATCAACTTTTGATTTCCCTGCAACAGCTCTTGAAAGTTTATGAAAAACACTCTCCTTAGTTTTCTCGAGACCTTTATTGAGGTTCTCCTTTTTATCTTTCCCCAGGAATCCCAGCAAAGCCATCAGATAATGATTAATTAAAAAAGTAAAATATAAAAAAAGCTTCCTCCCGATAAGAAGAAAGCCATGACTATCTTTAAATCAATAAATCTTGTTACTTCTTTGCGAAGAAGTCTTTAACATGATCATTATGAATTATCTCTTCTTTAAACAGATAAGCGCCGGATTTATCCGATTTGGTCATTTTAATACATTTTGTAAATACCTTGCCAACTCCTGTCTTTTGTGCTGCAACAACTTTCTTTGCCATAGTTTAATCTTTTTACTTGATTTCTCTGTGAAGTGTATGTTTTTTAAGAATAGGATTGTATTTCTTCCTTTCAAGACGGTCAGGAGTGTTCTTCCTGTTTTTTGTCGTAATATATCTTGATGTACCCGGTTGTCCACTTTCTTTATGTTCGG
>JANYIW010000256.1 GCA_025358645.1 Bacteroidales bacterium | reverse complement strand
AGGCTTTCCGATTTATTGTACTTCTTAAATAATTCAAATGCGGTATTCCTTGTTGGCGTATTTGTTGACATTTTATTTATTTGTTGATTTTCACTACAGGAACAGTTTTATTGATCGAAGCTCCACGTATATTCAGATAATAGACTGATGGTATTAATCTGAAATCATTAATTGTAATTGAATTTTTACCAATTAAAATATCCTTTTCAATGTCATAAAATTTTACTCCTGAAACATTGGTAATGGAAATATGAAGCTTATCGGCAACGTGTGAATTAATATAAATTGTCAGCTTGTCACTAAATGGATTAGGATAAACTATTAATGAATCATTGATTTCAGTATTATTGATGCTTATGCGCAATGTGTCATTTAGAAGCCAATCATCGTTATTATCAAAGGCATACGTAACAATATCGTACGTGCCCAGTTTTGACAGATCACTTTTTGCTTTAAATGACACAGAGACCGAATCACCAAAAGGAATAACCTTGTTACTGAAAAATTCTTTCGAAGAAGATAAATGATTATTTACTTCGTAAGCTAAATGGAATCCATTTAAAGTGTCTTTTCCAATATTCAGTACTTTGACAGTTACAGTTCCCTGTCCAAACCGATCCTTTTTAAAGGGAGTTACAATTCTGGCAACCTGAAGATCTTTCTGGATATAATTGACAGGGCTTGACTGTGCAAAATCGATCATGTCTATCCATGCACAATCTGAACCCTCCGAATTGTACGCGTCGTTCGCATCTTTTTTGTAAATCCATTCCATTTTATTTAGCCCCTTTGGTACAGCAATGACTTTCTTTGTCCATGGTATTTCTCCCGACTTTTTGAAAATCTCAACATCATTTAATTTGAAGGACAAGAAATCATAATTAGCTTCGGATGATACTTTATAAAAAAATTTAATAGAATCTGCAGTGGCAAAGACGGTCCTTATTATTAGGGAAGTGGTTCCGTTATCTGAAATAGCTCCAGACCGGGCAGATACACTTCCGTCATAAGAACTGGTTCCGGTAATGGTCCAGGGTATTGAACTGATGTTGATCCACGGGAAAACATTAAAAGATGAAGCTTCAAAACTCTCCCTGATTTTTCCTACTCTGAATGAAAAGTCTTTATTTACAATATATGGATAGCAATCAAGTAATGCTGAGATTGATATCAGGCTTCCTGAGGAAACTGTTTCAGATAGTTTTACCAGAACAGGTATGTCAGTAAGTTCTCCGAATTTTAATACTCCGGACTTAACATTCGGATTCACAAAGGAAATATCCTGGGCCTTACTGTTAACGCTAAATTGTCCGGATATGTCACTTGTTCCCTGATTACGGACTTTGAAGACAAGATTAAAAGTTTCTCCCGGATCAGCAACAAAGTTTCCGTTACCATAACCGGTATCATCAATTATGCAATTGATTATCTGAAGCTCTGGTGCATGAATAATTATATCAATCGAATAATGTTTTTCTGATTTCTGATCTTTAAGAATCAACTTGATAGTTACTACTTCCTTATCCGGTAAATTACTGGAAACAGTAATAGCCAGATTATTTGAAAGGACAACATCTGATCTGGCTCTCAGAGTTCCTATAAATGTTGAATCTCTGTTAATTGTTATCCAGTCTGAGGTTGACGATATTTTAGCAAAAAGGCCATTGGCATCTGTCAGCCCAAGGTTACTTACTTTAAGGTTCAGGTAAATTTTTTCTCCAAAGTCAGCCCTCTTGTTGTTATTTCCCAGACTATCGTTTATGCTTGTTGACGTAAGATTTATGAATTCCTTTTTGATATTTGAGAAGCGTATTTTCTTTATTAAAGGCACCTTGTTCTGGCCGGTAATCACAACCAGACATGAATCATTTGACAGACCTGGCATATCGAGTACAACTGCGCCTGAGTTACTGGCAAAAGAGGCATCCCAGAGCGTATCGAAATGTGATACAGCAACATACGCAAATGGATCAACATTTAATGAAAGTGATTTTATGCCATTTGGAAGCGTATCGGGTAATGAAATATTAAATTTTCCGGGCGTTCCCATTATTGGAATAACACTTGGATCACCTATAAGATTATATGTCTCCCAGTAATACTTCTTCCATTGCGATGTACTGGTGCTGACGGCAAGATTTCCGGCATAATTGATCTGACCCATTGTAAAATACCAGTCAGAGGGAGATTCCCCGTGGGTATGAAACAGCCGGTCATAGGCTCCAAGCCCCGTTGTCAGATAGGTGGGATCTGCAGAAGGTGTAGCAAGCCCGACAGCCCAATAAAAATCCTCGTCCCAGTACGAGTCGTTTGAGCATCCTATAAAACCGATTGCTCCCTTTTCGCCTGTCACCACCATTTTATTTCCAAATGAAGAAGCAAGATTAAACTGGGCGGTTCTGCAAGCATTGCTGATTATAAAAGGATACATGTTTTTATTCTCAAAAGCTTGTATTTCCGGAAACTTTATATTAAGATGTAACCATCCGGTTTCATCACCATGTCCGGTATAATTTATGAACGAGACACCTTTATTAATAGATTTAATCAGTGAATCTTTTCTTGCAGGTAAGGCACCGTCCTCACTCAACTTTGAGAAATAGTAAAAATGTTGTTCATTGATTTTATTTGCAGGAGTGAGATAGTTTGTAACCGCATATTTTACCTGTCCATTCATGGTATTGGCATAACTGGCATCATAACCGGTTGAAGCTATAGCTCTGGAATAGAATTTATTTGTATCGCTGAATGCAAACTTCTCATACTGGATTATTTTTTTAACCACAGTTTTTAACTCAGTTGTGTCGGCCACTGGTAAACGTCCGACATACATTTCCGGTATATAATCACCATTACCATCAAACTCACCATAGTACATATCCGTGATATTTCCGGATCCTCCGGAGCCATAATATGGAATTCTGTTGACATCTCCGATAATCAGCAGATACTCCGGCGGAGGACTGTTTACGGACGAAGCTTTGTATATCCTGGTAAGTGTTTCCTTCAATTGTAAATAATCATTACCAGCCAGTCCGGTCCCTTTATAAAGGATCTCAAGTTTAAAACCTTTCTGGGTTTTCCATTTAATGAATGGCTCAAGCTGCTTTTTGAATGCAGTATCCGTTAATATGACCATTTTAACAGGCTGATCAGAGTACCCGGGTATTACCTGTACAGGATTGAAATTCAGAACTCCTTTGCCAAGCGATTCATTGAAGAGAGCTGATTGGTTGGAAAGAGATTTTGATACGATATTGATTGAATTTGAAAATGTTATCTCAATTCTCATAGAAGTTATGACCTCTAATGAGTTTGAATGTGGATTATATCTCACCGGTGATATATACAGGTTCGCAAGTTTATTGTTTCTTAATGTGCCTAAAGATTCAATTCTTACTGTGTCCGACGAAATCAATCCATTGGCGCTATATGCTGTCTTATCAATTTTAAATCGTGGTTTTGTTTGCTGTATTTCCTTTCTCTCACTCTCCTGAACCGGGAAAAGTTTACCCTCTATCTTCTTACCAGAAGGGTTAATCCTGGATGATCTGACATCGGAAATCTTTATCTTGAATCCTGATCCTTCAGGAATCGAGATTAACCGGCTGAATACCGGAAGCTCTGGCTTACCCGGAACAGATGACGGAATATGCCCGGGTATAGAAATACGATAGAATGAACCGGCACCATTTGTTAAGCTTTCAATGTTAAGCTCTGATATTGAATAGTTTATGATGATAGATTGATTCTGAACTATTACATCACTTTTCTTCATATTACCATCAAGACGGAATTTGTAATTTTTTCCTGTCTGTCCGCTGGCGGCTGATGATATAAAAACCAGAAAAACTGCTAATAAACAAGCCTTTTTATCTTTCCCTAAACGCATCAATTTTAATCAATTAACGCAATGACCTAAATTCTGCAAGCAAGTTATTAAAAAATTAATATATTATGAATGTGACCATAATATATTTGATAAATATGTTATGATTCGTACTTTTATAATTGAAATTCAACATACAATGCTGATAGTGTAGAGTTTTAAGAAATATTTTTTTAATACTATTATTGTTGATACAAAATATTAAGAATGTAAATTATGATTCAATTTTTTCTGATCTTTGTATATTGTCGCATTTATAATTAATATTATGAAGTATTATTTGTTAGCCGTGCTTAAAAAAGCTTTTTTAATCATGAGTCTTACTGCAATGATTGTTCCCGGATATTCTCAGGAGACTCCTGAATATGATAAGATTGTTACCTCAGCAGGAGTAGTTGAAATGCATTTTATCGGACACGGATCACTAATGTTTAAAGTGAACGGCTTTGTCATTTATATTGATCCTGTCAGAAGC
>JANYIW010000213.1 GCA_025358645.1 Bacteroidales bacterium | reverse complement strand
TTATTATGAGGCTGTCTCAATTGCAGGCAGCCTCTTTTCTTTACTGCGAACTGTAAACAACTGTTGTGGATTATTATTATTTACTATTTTTACATAATTCTTATTAAGATCATCTATGGCAAAAAGCAGTGGCAGATTGGTTTCTCTTGATATCTTCAGGGGACTGACCGTAGCATTTATGATTATTGTGAACACTCCTGGCAGCTGGAATTTTGTTTATCCTCCGCTTCGGCATGCAAAATGGCACGGATGTACTCCGACAGATCTTGTATTCCCGTTTTTTCTTTTCATAGTAGGTGTCTCGATGTGGTATTCTTTTAAGAAATACGGTCATGAAATAAATGGGGGATCGATTTTAAGGATTTTCCGGCGTATGCTTACAATATTTGTCATTGGTCTTTTCCTGGCAATATTCCCTTACTTTGGAAGGGATTATTCTACACTCAGGATCATGGGTGTATTGCAGAGAATAGCTCTTGCTTATGGAATCGGAGCACTTCTCTGTCTGACTATAAGACGTGATTTTTTATGGATTGTCGTAGCGTTCATATTGCTTCTTTACTGGGCCTTGCTGGCATTTTTGGGTGGAGCCGACCCATACAGTCTTGAAGGCAACTTAACGCTTATTGTTGATCCCGCTATTCTTGGAGTTAATCATTTATATAGGGGATTCGGGATTCCTTTCGAACCGGAAGGTTTATTAAGCACCATCCCTGCAGTCGCAACAGTCATAATTGGTTACTTCACAGGTGAGCTCATAGGAAAAGGCAAAGCTTCAGGTAAAACAGTTCTCAGTCTTCTGTTGTTTGGCGCTGCAGCAGCAGGGCTTGGACTCCTGTGGAGTTTGGTTTTTCCAATAAACAAACCATTATGGACAAGCTCTTATGTTCTTTTTGCAGCGGGACTTGCTATGGGAGTACTTAGCTTAATATATCTCATCGCTGATGTCCTGAAGCTCCAGTTATGGGGTAAATTTTTCCTGATTTTCGGCACTAATGCACTTTTTTCATATTTTATTGCCGGAATCTGGACAAGATTAATGTTATTTATCAAAATTTCTGCGGGCGATAGTAAAATAACACTTTATACATGGTTTTATGAAAAGGTTTGTGTTCCGGTTGCAGGGAATATGTTGGGCAGCCTGTTGTTCGCTATTATCCAGGTGTTGCTGATCTGGACATTGGCGTTGTTTCTCTATAGGAAGAAAATTATGATAAGACTTTAAAAGTAAACCGCATGCCGCATGCCGCAAACCACAAACCGAAGCATTTATGAGTGAGATAGACATTATATCAAGTGGTTACAAAGAATTATTTGGGAAATCTGACTTCCAGATTGTAGCATTACCACAATCCGGGTCCGATAGAAAATATTTTAGAATTAAATCAGCTGACAGAAGTGTAATAGGGGCGCATAATCCAAACCATGAAGAAAACGAAGCATTTATAGGATTTACAAATCATTTCATTACAAAAGGGCTTCCTGTACCTGAAATATTTGGCTTTTTGCCGGGGAAATTTATCTATTTTCTTCAGGATCTGGGCGATGATAACCTTTATACATGGTTATATAAAAAACCGGATATTTTTGTTTCACAGAATGCTACAAAAAATCTGTACCGTAAAATTCTTGATAAGTTGATTCTCTTTCAGATCAAAGGCATTGAAGGACTTAATCTGGAACTATGCTACCCCCATAAAAGCTTCGACAGGCAATCGATGATGTGGGATTTGAATTATTTTAAGTATATGTTATTAAAGCTTCTTGCCGTGCCATTCAGCGAGCGACAGGTGGAACATGATTTCAATATTTTATGTGATTATCTTCTTGACACCGGGCAGGATTATTTTCTATATCGTGACTTTCAGACCGCTAATGTAATGATTGTAGGAGAGGAACCGTGGTTTATTGATTACCAGGGAGGCAGAAAAGGCGCTGCACAATATGATGTTGCCTCATTATTGTACGATGCGAAGATTCCTATGGCAGAGGAAACACGTGAAGAACTTCTCAATTATTATATTGAAAAATTTTGCGCAGTTTCAAAAGAGGATATTCATAAATTCAGAGGATATTATTCAGGTTTCAGCATGATAAGACTTATGCAGGCGCTTGGCGCTTTCGGATTCAGAGGTTTGTATGAGCAAAAACCTACATTTACCGATAGTATTGTACCCGGTGTAACTTTGCTTTTACAGGTAATTGATTCAGCTGAAGACCATATAAAACTGCCGGAATTGTTCCGTACAATAAGGGAAATTCCTAATACACCTAAGTTTTTCAACCTATCTTCCGGGAATCACTAAAATCTTTGTTATGAAAGCAATGATATTTGCTGCAGGATTAGGCAGGAGGCTTGGGAAAATCACTGAAAATATTCCGAAAGCTCTTGTTGAGATCAATGGGAAAACAGCTCTTCAGATGGCAGTAGAGAAATGTTCCGCATCTGGGTTCAATGATATAATAATTAATGTACACCATTTCGCAGATATGGTTGGAGATGAGGTAAAAAGACTTAATAAAATGGGATTCTCCATCTCAGTTTCTGATGAAAGGGAAATGCTTCTTGAAAATGGTGGTGGGCTATTCAAAGCCAGGGAATTTTTTGATAAAAACGCATTCCTCCTTTATAATGTAGATATAATATCTGATTTGGATCTAACATCGCTTTACAGGTTTCACCTTGAGAAGAAGGGACTAGCCACATTGGCAGTGAGGCATAGACCAGGGAAAAGATTTTTGCTTGTTGACAGAGATGGACAGCTACGCGGTTGGCGAAATATAGCCACCGGCGAACAAATACTTGCAGGCAGTACAGAAACGATGCTTTCTGAAATAGCATTTTCAAGTATGCATATCGTTGAACCTGATATTTTTAATTATATGAATGAAGGTATTTATTCAATGGTCACTCTATATCTCAAACTGGCCGGAGAGCACAATATATATACTTTAAAACATGATGAAGGTTATTGGATTGACATTGGAACACCGGAGAGCCTCGATTATGTCAGAAAATTTCTTTTTATGTAAACCTCACGCCTCACACCTTCTTCCCCTGTGCCCTGCGCCCTGAGCTTTTTCCTCACACCTCACACCTCACACCTCACGTCTCTTTCAAAGTCTCCAGAAAGTCCTGGTGAAAATAGTGAAGACGGTAATAATCTCAAGCCTTCCGATTATCATCAGAAGACTAAGTACAACCTTGGCTGTTTCGGGTATCTTTGCAAAGGTGCTCATGGGTCCCACGCTTCCAAGACCCGGACCGATTCCTGCCATACAAGTTGCTGTTGAACTCGCTGCCGTAACCGGATCTACACCAGTTATGACTATTATAATTGTTCCAAGGACAAAAAGGAATAAGTATAAGACAACGAATGAAAGAATTGAAATATTTGTATTTTCAGCAATTGTGTTACCATTCAGTTTAATAAAAGAGATTGACTTAGGGTGGTTGAGTTTGACAAAAATGTTTTTAATGTTTTTAACAACAATCAAATGTCTGGCCATCCTGATTCCACCTCCGGTAGAACCAGTGCTTGCACCGGAAAACATCAATAGGAAGATAAGGAGGAGCGCTGTTCCGGGCCAGACAATATAGTCAGTTGACGTAAATCCGGTACAGGTGATTATTGATATAATCTGAAAAAATCCTTCACGGAATGATTCCTCAAATGTTCTTGTTGAATTTACGAGCAGAATTATTGTTGCAATAGTTCCCGCTATCACTGATACAGCAATATAGAACCAAAGTTCTTCATTCTGCCTGACTTTTTTAATATTAAGCTTCACAATATAATAGTAAATAACCTGGCTTGTACCTGCAAGGAACATGAATATCATTACAATATATTGACTGTAAGATGAGTAATAAGCCAGACTATTATTCTTTGTTGAAAAACCTCCGGTAGCTACAGTACCAAAAGAGTGGCAGATACTATCAAAAAGGTTCATCTCGCCGATATTCAGAAGTATTATTTCAGCAAGAGTTAGTCCAAGATAGATAAATAAAACCCTTAACACGATAGCCTTGGTTTTTGGATGAATCTTCTCTCTCATAGATGATTCAAGACTGAATAACTGATAACCGGTTGCCCTGATTGATGGCAGGATTATTATCAGGATCACGATCATCCCCAGTCCGCCAATCCAGTGTGTCAGACTCCGCCAGAAAAGAATTGAAAAGGGCAGTATTTCCACGTTTTTAAGAATGGAGGAACCCGTGGTGGAAAACCCGGATGTAGATTCAAAAAATGCATCAATAAATGAAGGGATTGTACCACTTATCAGGTACGGTAATGCCCCTAATAATGAAAATATAACCCATGACAGAGTAACTGCCATAAATCCATCTCTATTGCTGAATTTATCGGAATCAGCTCCCCTGGATATAATATAACAAATTGCCGAAAGGAATAATGTTACAGCTGCCGACCAAAGGAAAGGAGATGGAGATTCCTTATAGAGAAAAACTACAGGTAAACAGAAAAGATAAGATATCGTTTCTATCAGAAGGATCGTACTTAATATCCGGATAATCAGCAAAGGATTGATCAGCTTCATTCTCAGGTTAAAATATTTTAAGGTTACAAATATAATCAGAATAAGTTTCGCTAAGTCTTTAATCTGATATTGGGTTTATCTTCATCATTTTGGATGATATATGTTCGTTGACGGGTCATTTTAATATCTTATATTTGGATCTGTTAATTGATGATATTTGCTCCCTTCGGAATAGAGTGAAAAGATTGATTTTCAAGCGAATCAGATTATTTTATTAGTAATAATACAGATATGGGAAAAGTATTGGTTATCGGTGCAGGTGGAGTTAGTACTGTTGTGGTTCATAAAATGGCATCTCTTCCACAGGTTTTTACTGAAATTATGTTGGCCAGCCGGACAAAATCCAAATGTGATGCCATTGCTGAGAAAATCGGAAAAAAACAGATTCAGACAGCTCAGGTAAATGCTGATAATGTTCCTGAATTGGTAAAACTCATAAGATCATTTAAACCTGATATTGTTGTGAATGTGGCTTTGCCATACCAGGACCTTCACATAATGGATGCTTGTCTTGAGACCGGGGTGGCATATCTTGACACTGCTAACTACGAACCACTGGAAGAGGCAAAATATGCATACAGCTGGCAGTGGGCTTATATCGACAGGTTTAAAAAGGCAGGATTAACTGCTATTCTTGGATGCGGATTCGATCCCGGTGTGACTTCTATCTACACTGCCTATGCTGCCAAACATCATTTTGATGAGATGCATTACCTCGATATCGTTGATTGTAATGCCGGCGACCATGGAAAGCCATTTGCAACAAATTTTAATCCGGAGATCAATATCAGGGAGGTAACACAGGAGGGCAAGTACTGGGAGAACGGGAAATGGGTTACAACTAAGCCCCACGAAATCCATAAACCATTAAACTACCCGGAAATCGGTCCTAAAGAATCCTACCTGATATATCATGAAGAACTTGAATCGCTGGTTAAGAACTATCCTACTCTTAAAAGGGCAAGGTTCTGGATGACATTCGGACAGGAATATCTTACTCATCTGCGTGTAATTCAAAATATTGGTATGGCTGGAATCGAACCTGTTATGTATGAAGGAAGGGAGATAATCCCAATTCAGTTCCTGAAAGCTGTACTTCCTGATCCCGGAACCCTTGGTGAAAACTATAAAGGTCAGACCTCGATCGGCTGTCGCATTAAGGGGATAAAAAACGGGAAAGAAAAAACATACTATATTTATAATAATTGCAGTCATGAAGCAGCTTATGCCGAAACAGGAGCCCAGGGTGTCAGCTATACAACCGGAGTGCCGGCTGCAATTGGCGCAATGCTGTATCTCAAAGGAATCTGGAAAAAACCGGGTGTATTTAATGTTGAAGAGTTTGATCCCGATCCGTTTATGGCTGAATTAAACAGGCTTGGTTTGCCTTGGGTGGAGCTGCATGATGTGGCCCTGGAACTATAATAAAAAAGCACAGAGCACAGAGCTCAGAGCGCAGGGCAGTAAACACATAACGATTCAAAATGTCAATAGATTATTCCAAAATTCCATCTCCCTGTTACGTTATTGATGAAGAAAGATTTCGTAAGAACCTTTCTATTATTAAACATGTTTCTATTGAATCAGGAGTGGAAATTATTCTGGCATTTAAAGGATTTGCTATGTGGGGTGTTTTTCCAATTCTGAAGGAATATATTTCAGGCGCAGCTGCAAGTTCAGCAGATGAAGCAAGACTTTGTTTTGAAGAGATCGGAGCTCCTGCACATACATATTCTCCTGTATATAAGATGAGTGAATTTAATTCGATTATGAATTACAGTTCTCATATCACTTTTAATTCAGTTGACCAGTTCAAAAAGTATTCGAATGAGTTGCAACATTATTCAAAGAAAATTTCAGCAGGATTAAGAATAAATCCTGAGTTCTCAGAGATAAGTCATGGATTGTACAATCCGTGTTCCCCGGGATCAAGACTGGGTATAATTGCTGAAGATCTTAAGGATGGACTTCCTGAAGGTACTGAAGGGTTACATTTTCATGTTCTTTTTGAATCAGACTCTTATGCACTCGAAAAAGTCCTTCAGGTGGTTGAAACTAAATTCGGGAAATATTTTCCACAGTTGAAGTGGATAAATATGGGTGGCGGACATCTTATGACAAGAAATGACTATGATACGGATCATCTTATAAATATTCTTAAAAAGTTCAGGGAGAGGACCGGTCTTCATGTAATCCTTGAACCGGGAAGTGCCTTTGCCTGGGAAACAGGGGAATTGGTTGCTACAGTTGAAGATATTGTAGAAAATCAGGGAATAAAAACTGCTATTCTCGATGTCTCATTTACCGCCCACATGCCCGATTGTCTTGAGATGCCCTATAAACCAAAGATTATAGGTGCAACCGATCCGGTTCCGGGAAAACCGACATATCGGATTGGTGGCAATTCTTGTTTATCCGGAGATGTCATGGGTGATTGGTCATTCGAAAAGGAGCTCCTCCCTGGTGACAGGATTATCTTCCTTGATATGATCCACTATACAATGGTTAAAACAACTACATTTAATGGTGTGCACCATCCTTCAATCGGTATCTGGACAAAGGATGACGAGTTTAAATTAATAAGGGAATTTGGATACGAAGATTATAAACACAGACTGTCGTAGGAAAATGTAGGGATCAGTCGCGACCGGTCCCTGCATTTTATTTCTTCCTGTTGATAGTAATATCTGTTACGAACATCTTATCTGTAACGATTACAGCGTTCACAATTTTTTCAGCTACCTCTGCAGGATCCATAAAAGTGCTTATGTCACGATTCTGACCGATGATATTCCAGAATTCTGTCCTCATGCCCCCTGGATAAACTGCAATAATATTTCGTTTTGATCCTTTTAATTCTGTTCTGAGAGCCTCCGTATAACCTCTGGCACCCCATTTTGCCGCACAATAAATTGTCTCTTCTGCTCTTCCCAGAAGGGCGGAAGTCGACATTATATTAACAATTGTAAGTTCTTCTTCTTCAGGCGTTAAACTTAGTATTTCAGATGTGAGAAGTATCATTCCCTTAATATTTGCCTCAAAGATTGTGTCAATTAATAATGCTGTTGACTTATGTGCCTTTGTGAAAAGCCCTATACCGGCATTGTTGAAAAGATATTCTACCAAAAAGGAGTTATTCCTAAGGAATTCGCCAACCTTTCTTACATCATCTTCCTTTCCAATGTTACAGATCAACGATTCTGCTAAAAAATTCTTTGAACTTATTTTAAGTCTGCTTGAAGCAGCTGCAAGTTTCTCAGTGCTCCGACCAAGGATCAAAACATTTTTTCCCGATTTGATGAGCAGATCGGCAATTTCTAATCCAAGTCCGCTTGAACCACCACTGATTACAGATATTTTTTTCATATTTATTTTTCTCAAATGTATCTATAATTTCTGACTGGTTAAACTGAATTCTTAATGGGATTTTACCCCCATTCATGTTTCCCTCAAGGGGGAAAGGATAAATCCTACTCCTTTCCCGTGGGGGAAAAGAGTCTTACAGATCCTTTTCTTTATAATTTGAAAGTCTTATTGGTTTTTATACTTTTGCGACTCAAATTCTGAGTATGCATAAGAGCCGTGTAAAAACCTGGGCACATCTGTCACTTCTAGGAGCCAATATTATTTATGGACTTAACTACTCCATAGCTAAAGCGGTTATGCCGGACTCTATAAAACCATTTGCGCTTGTTGCACTCAGAAGCATCTCAGCTGCAATACTTTTCTGGATCACCAGTCTGTTTATACCAAAAGAACCTGTAACCAGGAAGGATTTATTATATATGTTCGGTTGCTCATTTTTTGGGGTAGTTATAAACCAGACTCTTTTTCTGGTAGGACTTGATATGACCACACCTATAAACTCCTCAATTATACTCTCAACAAATCCGATTTTTGCGTTTGTCTTTGCAGCGCTGATACTTAGGGAAAGAATAACCTTTCTTAAAGGAACAGGACTGGCTATCGGACTATCAGGTGTATTGCTGTTGATTTTACAGAATGGAACCCCTGACCTGGCAAGTACAACATTCCTTGGAGATGTATATACACTGGTTAATACCATAAGCTGGGCATTTTATACTGTAATTATAAAGAGGATGCTGGAAAAGTATCATCCGGTAACAGTTATGAAATGGACCTTTTTATTTGGGATGCTGACTAATATTCCTGTCGGTTATCACCAATGGAGTACCATGGATTGGGCATCCATTCCTATGATTGCATGGCTCCAGATTGGTTTTGTAATTATCGGGGCAACCTACCTCGGTTATCTGCTTATTACTTTTGGTCTGCGACAACTTAGTCCGACGATTGTAAGTACCTATACTTATACTCAGCCAATAATCGCGGCTTATCTTGCAACACTTATGGGACAGGATCATATTGATATTGTTATGATTACCTCTGCCTTGCTTATATTTGCCGGTGTTTTTGTTGTTAGCTTTCAGAAGAAGA
>JANYIW010000198.1 GCA_025358645.1 Bacteroidales bacterium | reverse complement strand
GTATTATTAAAGAGCTCATAACAGTCGATAAAAAAGGAATCGTTACAATGCATAATATCTGTGGAGGCTGCGGACTTGGCGGCAATCCATACAGGGATGGTTCGTATGAGTATTATATAAATGAAAAACGGATCGATAACGATACAAAAGGTGTTGCTCCGTTTATTATGGCAGCTATTGAGCTTGACAGATAGTTCCGGACTGGAATTGGGCACAACCATCACCGTTCCTGCCGGTTTGTAAGGTACTCTTTTTAAAGTTCTTTGATTATAAAGATATTGAAGATTCCAGGCGGTACATCCTTACCCTATCTAGCACGAGGGTAATCTGCTTACTCGGAGAACGCAGCGAGGAAGTATGGACCGCCTTTTTTTAAGAAATACCTCGTCGACTCTTTGTTTGGTGTAGAGAGTATGGCGGCTCGTGTGATCTGCAGATTCGTGTTCTTATGCGTTGGCGCTTATTCTAAATGTTTGTTTTAAATCGTTTATTACTAAATTAAATTTACCGTCAAATTTCTGATTAATTGAATCGTACGAACCTATCAGCCTTTCATAGATTGGGTTCCCAAAAATTTCTTTTATGTCAATATCTCGTTTTGAAGCAAGGTTTGAGGCAAATACATCTTTAATTTTCTTTAGAATTACAATCTGCTCGTCTGTGAAATTGTATGTGTGAATGTAAGAAATATAGTTCTTTTCAATTCGCTCTTTTGGTGTTGGGATTTTCTTTTTACCTAATGCGTGTAACAAAAAGTCCCAGGCTGAACCTTCGGGATAGTCATACATTTTCTGCAAATGCCCTTCGTCCATATATGTGTTTGGTAAACGCAACCACTGGACAAACTTAGCAAGTTCTTCTTCTGTTGGTTGATATTCGGGTTGCTGTGCCTTTTCTTTCAATTCAATCATAACAGGCTCTTGACTCTTTTTTAATTCCTCTTCAAAAATTCGTTTAGCTTCTATAATAGGTATATTATCTTTGATAATAATAGAATCCCCATGTATTTCAACTCGCTGTATAAGGTTTGCAGGGTCGGGATTGTCAATGAGAAAGTACTCACCTTTTGGATTTTCAACACCTCCTGTTTTTGGTTTTTGTTCGCCTGGCTTTACAACTTTCTTATTTTCTTTCAAAGTACCTTTCCCGTTGTCCTCCATACGTTTGCAAAGTCCAACAAAGTCAAGAATTTGAAAACTAAATTTTCCTGTTTTCGGGTCAAGGCGAGTACCTCGTCCGATCATTTGAATGTATTTACCAACTGATTTTGTTAATGCTGCTAAAGCAATGTAACGAACACAAGGAATATCAACGCCTGTACTTAAAATATCAACAGATACAGCTATATAAGGCTTCTGGTATGGCTTCTTAAACCATGCTTTCAACGTTTCGTTAAGTTCGTTGTTTTCAGAAATGACGGCCTCGGCATAATATGGTTTTTCTGAATTATCATTTTGAAAAACTTTATTTACTGCATTTGCGAGTTCATTGCAATGTGCCTGACTAACGCCAAACAAAATTACCTTTTCACCATACTGCGTATTCTTTTTTATTTCTTCAGCTATTCGTAAACAGTTTTCTTCTGAAACAAATTTGCGGTTTAACTGTTCCAATTTTAATTTCTTTTTTGCACCTAATGCAATTACATATTTTTCTTTAGGATCAAGTACATGGTCAAACTCAATTCCGCTTTTTTTTGCTTCATCAACTAATGAAGATATTAACTCAGTCGGTTTGTAAGGTGCGAGAAACCCTTCATCTATTCCCTTTTTTAAATCAAATTGGAAATCAGGCTCACCTGATTCGCAACCGAATAATTTGTATGTATCAATGATTGCCAAATCTTCCTCGTCAACTTCTGTTCCTTCTTTAGGCGCAGCTATTCTAGGAGTGGCTGTTAAACCAATTCTTGGACAAAGAAAATGATCGAAAATTAGTTTGCGGTTTACATTAATACTACGGTGGCACTCGTCCACAACAATCAAATGTAAGCATTCGGTCAAGTACATATTGCCAGTCCTGATTTATCAGGCTATTTTTCACCAGAATCTTTAAGACTCTCTTTTAGAAATTCCAATGTTCTTTGAAATCTTTGGAAAAAGCTGTAATCGCTTGGATTTTTACAGGAAATTCCAGGATATTCCAGATTATGCTGGAAAATCCTGGATGGTTTTTGATGCACTCCAGTTATGAGGCAGCAGTTCTGCAAGGTCCCTGCTGTAATCCTGGTTGTATTCAGGTATCTTAGTCAGCACGTCGGTAAGCCACTCCCTCGGGTTGACACCGGCAGACTTGCAGCAGCCAAAAAGTGAGTACATTATTGCTGCATTTTCAGCTGCATCATGGTTGCCGCAAAACAAGTAGCCCTTTCTTCCGACAGCCAGAGGCCTGATATCATTCTCAATAAGGTTATTGTCTATCCTGTAACGTCCATCAAGATGATATCTTGTCAATCGCTGAAATAAAGAATATGTATATGTCAGAGCTTTGTACATTCTTCCTTTGATCAATACTTTTGGCACATAACCTACAATCCATTTTTCGAAAGCACACAGGATTGGGTAAGCAAGTCTGTTGCGCAGTTCAGCCCTCTGCTCATAACTCAGGTTCTGATCATCAGCCATGGTCTCAACACCATATATCAAACTTATTTGCTCCAAAGCATATTCTGCACCGGATTTATCCTCTTTCAGGGCTTCGGTGAATTTCCTCCGTGCATGCGCCCAGCAACCAAGAAGCAAAACCCCTTTCTTATTCTCGTATATGGAATAGGCCACATAGCCGTCTGTCTGTACAGCGCCCTTATAATTATGAAGAAGTTCTATTACAACTTTCTGTGCCCGTGATCCCTTATCATAATGAAAAAACATCAGTTTATCAATTACCGAGCGGACCACCCACAGGTATGCCTTGACTGCACGTTGTTTCTCACTGTTGATTACCGGTACCGTACTCTCATCAACCTGTATATAATCTGATTCAAGAACTATCTCTCTCAATCTGAAATACAGTGCCCGCAGCAGATCGCTACCGCTTCCAAACCAATCATTCACAGTTGAGGCCGAAAGAGAAACCCCTGCAAGTTTAAAAAGGCTGATCTGACGGTGAAAAGGCATATGAAAGAAGTACTTGCCCATCAAGAGTTCTGCAAGAAGACTCGGTCCGACGTTACTCCTTGGGAGTGGCAACAAAGGCATCTGTGCGATCTTTACAACCTTGGACCCGGACCCATCTTCATTAGTTTCCAGCAACCTCTGGAACTCATTTTTCAATGCATACTTAGGACGTATGATGCGACGAACATAGAGTTCACCCGGTTTATGCTCAAGTATCTCCGTTACCTCTTCTCCGATCCTTGTCCAGTTGCTATCAATGCCTTCAGGTTCAATTATCTCCTCCTGCCGGCGAAGGTGTTCAGGAAGGGGCATGCGAACAGGCTGTTTTTTAATCTTTTCCGGCTTTTTACGCTCGTAGGTAATAATCTCTTTAGCTGCTTCCTTTGCCACCTCTTCTTCTTCAGGCAGGGTATCAAGGCCGCCAAAGTCGAGCTGTCGCTGGGCAGGATCCTGGGGTATGAACTTTTCGCTACCTGCCTTCCAAAACTTACGCCGGTACCAGGCAAGCTGATCAGTTAATTGCTTGATCCTATCTTCAAAGTTTATGACCTTATCTCCAAGATCTTTGATCTTATTATCCAGCTTGTTTACAGCACCATTTAATTGCTTGATCTTGTTATCTTTTTCACTGATAATGGACTCGTAATGCTCCAGAGCGCCTCCACTGGATTGTCTAAGTTTAGAGAGCTCCTGGTAAAGTTCATCCCGCTCCAGCAATAATACATCTATAAATTGGTCCTTGTCAGTCATGTTTTTACCTACTCAAATGCCCTTGTTTTTTGATGAGCTAAAGATAGCAAAAACAATCTAAACTGCAAATAAAAACGAAACTAAATATCAGACTAACTGCATGTTATTAACTTTTTTTAAGAGTTTTCCAGGTCGGAGTTTTACACTTTGTACCATAAGCATCAAATCCTCCCATCGCAGTGATAGTGAAACGGTATTTTCATCAAAGGAAGGCAGTTTAAAACGGCCCGAGTCCAGTTTTTTGTGGTATATGACCAATCCAGCATATTCCATGTGCAGGATCTTCATTATATTCTGGTCGCGGTTTACAAAAATGAATACACCCCCGTTACGTATACTATTATTCATCGCTGAAGTTACAATACCGCTTAATGTATAGAAACTTTTACGCATATCCACCGGAAGAGGATAAAGGTAATAACTAAGTGAGCTGTGAAGATGGAACATGACTTTAATCCAGAAGACAAACAAGTGTACGAAGATGGTCAAAGTCAGCGTCGCTTTTTAGCCTGAGTCTTGTTCCGTTTGGATAGAGAAGCTCCAAAAGAAAATCATCGCCTGGGGTGTGATGCTCGTGCTGGTCCCGAGGGTAATTCTTTGAATGTCCACTCATGGTTGCTGGAGTGGTATTAACCAGAAGTGGTATAAAACCTTTTCCTGGTTCCTTGCGGAGCCTTTTTCTCCAATAATAGTAGGAGGATTTTGGAATGCCTTCGTTTGCACAAAACGCTGTGATGTTGAGCCCTGTCTCCTTTTGTCGTTTGATCAGAGCCAAAATTTTTGATTCGTTTATCATCTTTAAATATTTTGGCTGAAAAGTAATCAGCCGCGACAACTGATGAAAGATGCACTACACCGGATGCTTACTTTTGTTTTAAATTTAATTTTTCTCAGATTGTTGTCAACTTCTATTCCTATTTTTTCCGTTAACCTTGCATTGGTACTCGTTATCAATCGCCAATGTTCATCTTTTTCTTTAAAAATGAAAATTCTCCAACATGGTAATCCTGAACCTCCTGAAACCATTGTAACATAAAAATTGAAACCATTTATCAGAATGTCTTTCGAAGAGACAGAAGGAAAAGGAAGTTGAACATAACTCCATTTTAATATTTGATCTTTATTTTGAAAAATTAGTATTTTAGTAGAATCACTCTGAGTCCATCGCAACTCTTTCGTAAACAAATCTTGAGAATTTATTTGGATAGTAAATAACACGAACCAAAAGAACAATGAAAATCTCAGAATATTATATTTTATTTTCATATCAATTGAGTATTAAATTCAAGATCATGCACTGTCTCGAAGTTTCCGTTAAAGATTGTGTGTCGTGAGTAGCCGAATTGCTTATAACGGTTCGGTGGTTTAATTAGGTGCCGTCGGAGCCTGCCCAGAGCGGTAGCGAAGGGTCGCGGTGCCGCGTTTTTTGCCAGTCCCGGTAGGTGGACGATAAGTTTTGGGTCACGATAATTTGTCTTGACGGTACCTAGTCCGGGTGACGGATGTGATTTTTGGGTCACGATAAAATAGTCTCGGTGCGAGCAAAAAACAAGACACCAGCGCGTCGGCCCACCAACCCAAATATGCTGTCCCGGGAGACGAAATTGTCCGGGGACCACAGTATTTTATAAATGGTTCAAAAGTTACAGGCATAGATTTTGGGCTGGTTACAAAGCTGTCCTGGGTTGGTGGAAGGCACTTAATTAAAGCACAGTCCGAGTTAGGGGCGTTTTATTTAACTTTTGAAGTATTAGATTTAAATTTTATCAGTTCTCTTTGTAGTTTTTGATTCCCACTTTTTAAAGAATCAAGTTGAGACTTAAGGTTGTCCATTTTTTGATTATTGTCAAGGTAATATTTTTGTGAATTAGAGGCATTCTTGATTAAGGTATCAAACCGATTAACAATTTCTTTAAATACGAGTTTATTGGATTTGTTGGATAATACAGTAGTAGAAATTCCGTAGATTAAGCTTAATAGGCTTATAATTAGAATTGTCCAGGATATTGTGATGTTGGATCTCGAATATTTAGATGCTGAATCACTTGATCTTTTAATTTCTTCCGATATCCCAGTTTGAATTTTATTAGCCTCGATAATAAATTGCACATATTCTGCAGAAATATCGATTAGAGTGTCAATTTTGGAACTTACCTCAATTATTGTTAATATCTGTGGTTCTGGTTTAAGTAGTTTGGAATAATCTATCTCGGGTTGTCTAGGAATTAAAGGTTCTACTTTTGGTATTTTAATACTTTGGAATGATTTTAAAGTTTTTGATAGTTGTTCACCGAAAGTCAGGTTCTGAGTAATACTATTTTGAAGACTTTTAGAAAATTCTGTCATGGGGCCTAAACTTTTTTGCATCAGGTCAAAATTTCTTTTTTCTTCTAGTATTGATAATCGAAAGAGATATTCTTGATAGTTCTCATTTTTTTCTTTTGGATATTTTGTTTGACCATAGGTTATTGTAACTATATTTCTTCCATCCGAATCCTTTCTAGTCGAGGTTTGAGATTCCTTATATAAGTATTCATTCCTTTCGAGAAAAAGTTTTACTATATTATCCAAATCTTCGAATGTTAATGCTGAAATCTCTTGCGGACTAAGGGATGGTATTGTTGGTTTAGATAAGCTTTCATCTAAGATCACTTTTTTATGGCAGGTTTGTGTTATAAATGCTGAGATAAACACTGGTAAATTCGCGCTTTCGAGTTTATTATTCAATGTATTAGAAATCTTGATTTGATCATTTAAAGAAAGTTCAAATATTGCAATTTCGCCTATTGATGAACTAATTATCCCTAATGGCTTCATCCTTTCGTATATGTCCATTTTACTAGATTTTATAATTATTATAGAATTTGGTTAAACTAGAGGCTAGTTGTCTCATGTGGTGCAAATTGCCCCTAACGGCAGTCTGTCTAATAACTTTTTTATATACTTTCCTATTTGGATACCTATACACGAAAAATTTCAAATATTCGATTCTCAGAGACTTCATTTTAGTTATTAGACAGTCTGACGGCCCGGTGCTATGGGGAGTTGCCGTCTGTGTCGGGGTTGCATGCGTTTTTGCAAAGTCCCGGTAAACGGGCAGGATTTTCGTGTCACGATAAAGTTGTCCAGATGACTGAGTCCCGATAAATGAGCAGGGTTTGTC
>JANYIW010000192.1 GCA_025358645.1 Bacteroidales bacterium | reverse complement strand
CTACTTATTCGTATTCTTTTAATATGTTTTTTACATCATCGGGTGCAACTCTGCCATAGGTCTTTTCACCTACGAGTACAACAGGAGCCAGACCACATGCACCTACGCATCTCAAACTGGATAAGGAAAACTTATTATCTTTTGTTGATTCTCCAACCTTGATTCCAAGTTCTTTCTTAAATTCATCAAGGACTTTTTCAGCTCCCCTGACATAACATGCTGTTCCAAGACATATACTGATCGGATGTTTCCCTTTTGGAGTCATTGTAAAGAATGAGTAGAAAGTTACTACTCCATAAATCTTGGCAACCGGCATGCTGAGGCCATCTGAAACGACCTCCTGAACTTCTGCCGGAAGATATCCAAAATGTTCCTGGCATGTATGCAGAACGTTTATAAGTTCCTGGGGGTCATTATTAAAAGTAGTGCATACTCCTTTTATAAAGTCCACATCTTCTTTTCTTAATTCTATTTTTATATGAGACATAATCGTGAATTTTATTATTGTCGAATATTATATTACTATTTTTTAATCATGATCTTTTTCTTTTTATCAAAATATTGGGTATGAAGAAGATGGTGGGCCTTCTCACTTCCGGGTTTACCCAGAAACTCATCATAAAGTTTTATTATGAATGGATTCTCATGAGATTTTCTGAGCGACTTTTTCCTGTCCTCTGCATAAATTGCAGTTGCCCTGGCTTTGATTATATCAGAATTGCCATGGTGTAATGGTTGGCCTCCACCACCGATACATCCTCCGGGACAAGCCATAACCTCAATTGCATGGAATTGAGATTTTCCTGATCTTACATCATCCAACAGCTTTCTGGCGTTTCCGAGTCCATGAGCTATACCAATATTTACAGGCAGACCGTCAAAATCTATTGTTGCGGAACGGACTCCTTCCATACCTCTGAGTTCTGTAAAGTCGAGTCTTTCAAGTTTCTTACCAGTGTAGAGTTCATAAGCAGTACGGCATGCGGCCTCAATAACACCACCGGTTGTACCAAAAATTACACCTGCTCCGGTAGATTCACCCATTGGGGAATCAAAATCTTCATCATGAAGGGTTTTGATATCGATGTTCGCCTGTTTGATAAATGTTGCAAGCTCCCTTGTTGAAATTGAAAAATCAACATCCGGATTGCCATCTACTGAGAATTCAGCCCTCTGGCATTCATATTTTTTAGCAAGACATGGCATAATTGAAACTACGACCATATCCTTACGGTTAATCCCAATCTTATCCGCAAAGTATGTTTTGGCAATAGCGCCGAACATCTGCTGTGGTGATTTTGCTGTTGATGGTACATCCTTGAGGTCGGGGAAATATTCTTCAAAGAAATTGACCCAGCCTGGGCAGCACGATGTAAGTATAGGTATCTTAGCAGTTGTATCTCCCTTAAGGTGTCTGCTCAGCCTGTCAAGAAGTTCAGTACCTTCTTCCATGATGGTAAGGTCAGCAGCAAAATCTGTATCAAATACATAATCGAATCCCAGAGCTCTGAGAGCTGCTGTCATTTTACCGGTAACAAGTGTGCCCGGCGCAAGACCGAACTCTTCACCAAGAGCAGCACGAACGGCAGGGGCAGTTTGTACAACAACAGTTTTGGTAGGATCCACAAGAGCTCTCAGCACCTGCGGAACATGATTAACCTCAGTGAGCGCCCCTGTTGGACAAACGGATACACACTGTCCGCAATATGTACAAGTTGAATGTTCAAGATTCTGTTCAAATGCCGGAGCAACAGTAGCCATAAAGCCTCTGTTAACTGCTGATATAGCGCCAACAGTCTGTACCTCATTACACATCATTTCACAACGACGGCACATTATACATTTATCAAGGTCTCTGATAATCGACGGGGATGTATCTTTCCTGTAAGTAGAAACAGCTGCAAATTCAGCGCCGGGAATGTCTCTTATACCGAGTCGGTGAGCCATTGCCTGAAGTTCGCATGTTCCTGATTTTGAACACACCAGACAGTCTTTTGGGTGATCAGAAAGGATAAACTCCAACACAGTTCTGCGTGCATTAAGAACCCTTGGTGTATGGGTTTTAACTACCATTCCGGGTTCACAATTTGTTGAACAGGTCGGAGCCAGGTTTCTTCTTCCCAAAACTTCAGCAACACAAATACGGCAACCTGCCGGTTTGTTCTCTATGTTCAGGTCATGTAAATCCATATAACAAAGGGTAGGAATATCAATTCCCAACTCCTTTGCAGCTTTATATATTGTAGTACCTCTTGGTACATCAATTTCTTTATTATCAATCGTAAGCTTTATTGTTTCCATTATTATTTTGATTATCTGATAAATATTGCATCAAACTTACATTTCTCAATACACGCGCCACATTTTATGCAGATAGAAGAATCAATGAGATGAACTTCTTTTCTCACGCCTGAGATAGCATTTACAGGACAAACCCTCGCGCAAGCAGTACAACCTACACAATTTTCAGCATTTACAACATATTCCATCAGGTTTTTGCACTGACCTGCCGGACACTTCTTATCTGTTATATGGGCAACATATTCATCGTAGTAATTATCCATCATTGAGAGAACAGGGTTTGGTGAAGTCTGTCCAAGACCACAAAGTGAAGTGTCTTTTATTACCAGACTCATGTTCTTCAGTCTGTCGAGGTCCTCAAGAGTTCCTTTCCCATCACAAATCTGACCGAGGAGTTCATGTAACCGTTTGTTTCCGATTCTGCATGGGGCGCATTTTCCACATGATTCTTCAACAGTGAACTCGAGAAAAAATTTTGCCATAGATACCATACAATCATCTTCGTCGAGAACAATCATAGCTCCTGATCCCATAATTGATCCGGCTGCTATCAGATTGTCAAAGTCGATAGGAGTGTCGAGATGTTTTTCGGAAAGACAGCCTCCTGAAGGTCCTCCAGTCTGAATACCCTTGAATTTTTTACCATTTCTGATACCTCCTCCGATCTCGAATATAACCTCTCTCAAAGTGGTTCCCATCGGGACTTCAATAAGTCCAACATTGTTGATCTTCCCGGCAAGGGCAAACACTTTGGTTCCTTTTGACTTTTCAGTTCCTATACTACTGAACCATTTTGCTCCTTTGAGGATAATTGCCGGAATTGCAGCGAAGGTTTCAACGTTGTTAACATTTGTTGGTTTGTTGAGATATCCTGATTCTGCAGGGAAGGGTGGTTTTACTGTAGGCTCGCCACGAAGTCCTTCCATAGAATGAATAAGAGCTGTCTCCTCACCGCATACGAATGCACCGGCGCCATAACGAAGTTTTATATCGAAATTAAAACCGGTACCAAATATGTTATTGCCAAGTAATCCATTTTCTCTTGCCTGATTAATAGCGATTTTTAATCTTGTTATAGCAAGGGGATATTCTGCGCGAATGTAGATCAATCCATTGCTTGCACCGATACTAAATCCGCAGATGGCCATTGCCTCAAGGACGGAATGTGGATCGCCTTCAAGAACCGAACGATCCATAAATGCACCGGGGTCACCCTCATCGGCATTACATACAACATATTTTTCATCAGACTTGTTTTTACGGGCGAGTTCCCATTTGAGACCTGTCGAGAATCCGGCTCCGCCACGGCCCCTCTGACCTGAATCTTTAACCTCTTTGATAACTTCTTCAGGGGTCATCGTGGTCAAAACTTTTCCCAGTGCCTGGTACCCGTCTCGGGCAATATACTCATCAATATTCTCAGGGTTTATAAAACCGCAATTGCGAAGAACTATTCTGAGTTGTTTTTTGAAAAAACCCATCTGTTTGGAATCGGATATCGATTCTTTGCTTACCGGATCCTTATATAAAAGTCTTGTTACTTTTCTACCTTTAATAACGTGTTCTTCTACAATTGTCTGCGCATCTTCAGGTTTTACCTGAACATAGAAAGTATTGTCGGGCATCACTTTCACGATCGGGCCTTTTTCGCAAAAGCCAAAACATCCTGTCATAATAACCTGAACAGAATCCATAAGACCCTTTGCTTCGAGTTCATCTCTTAAATTGCAGACAATAGCATCGCTTTCTGAAGCATGACAACCTGTGCCACCACATACCAGAAGATGCATACTGTATTTTGACATACTTTTTCCTCCTTATTCTTTTAAGTCAATAGTTTGATAATTAACAGGGATTATACCATCTACAAGTTCACCTGTTTTAATGTATTTCTCGATGATCTGGTCTGCTCTTTTGAGGTCAACAAAACCAAATACTACAGGGTCCTGCCCCGGAAGTTTAACTTCAATTGTTGGTTCTGCATAGCAGTACCCCATACAGCCGGTCTGAGTTATAACAGCTGCAATATTTCTCCTTTCAAGTTGTTCCAGAAAAAACTCCATGACGGTTTTAGCACCTGATGCTATACCGCATGTTGCCATGGCAACTTTCACCTGAACAACGTTCTCAGGGTCAATGGCTTTAATCCGGATGTCCAACCCGCTCTTTAATTCTTCGCGCCTCTTCTTCAGATCCGCTAGTGACGTGATTTTTGACATTCTTTTATTTGTTAAGTTTAATTTTAAATTGTCGCATTTCTTTTACAAAATTTGCACTTCTAAATTTATTCATTTTATTTCTTATAGCCTCATAAAACTGTTTTATAACTTTCTTTTACTTCAATCCCTGATGCCTCTATTCCTTTAAGATTTTCATAAATCATACTACTTATCTCCTTAAGTAAATTTCTGTCATATAAAGTGTCAATTTCAAGATATTCCTTAGTTTCCTTTGAAGAAAATCTGTATTCCCCTTTTCCCGTCTTATGGCGGTATGTAAAATTTATTTTCTGATTTGATGCCATCAGTACAACTAATACGCCAATAATATCTCCGAGTGGTTGCCTGTCAATATGTTTATACGAGAGGGTAGCTGTTATCTCTGTTCCATTCCCAACCTTAGAATTTATTGCCAGGCTGCCACCTGTAAGTTCAGCATGGTACTTCAAGAGTGACAGACCTAAACCCATTTTTCTCTTTGTGCGTGTGGTAACGAAAGGATCAGTAACATTTCTAAGTATTTCCTCTGGTATTCCGGTGCCATTATCTTCAATAATAATCTGGTAGAGATCATCGGTTACCGATTCATTAATCGCGATTGAAATTTCATCAGCCTTCGCCTTTATGGAGTTCTGAACTATGTCCAATATGTTAAGAGCCAATTCTTTCATTCTACTATTATTTTACGTCCGTTATCTCCTTTTAATGCCAGTCTTATTTCTGCAAAGGAGGGCTTTTTAAGAAAAAATACTGTGAATGCTGTACCAATATCCCCGGGCCAATGTGCATCAGAATTTCTTATTAAAGGAAAACCATTTATTTCGGGGTGGATGCTGGCAAATTGTTCCGGTGTGGTTGCTTTGGATACTTCCAGTGCATCAGCATTAAGGTTTCCGGGAAGTAATCCCAACTGACTATAGATGCTGTTTTTCTTTCTGTTGATATGAGCAGGGATAAAAATGCCATTCATTGAATGTGTAAAAGCTTCCGTTTCTTCAAAAGATTTTGAGATAGCGTTTATAAGCAGTTTCTTTTCTTCATAAACCACATTGTCATTTTCATCAACCTGTACCTGATATCCGAATTTTGCCGGATCATTCATTATCTCTGGCAGGTTATGGTCGAGAAATTCCTGGAATTTTTTAAGTGCATCAGTGTTTTCAAAGAACGCGAGGCAGTGAACCTCCTCTTTTGTTGTGACTTCGGCTCCCTGCATTACAAAAATCCCTTTTTCTGCTGCCAACTTGTTAATCAGTTCGCAATGCCGGGTAGTGTTATGATCGGTAATTCCGATTATGTCCAGGCCCTTCATGGTTGCTTCAGAAACGATATTTACCGGGCTCATTTCCAGATCACCGCAAGGGGAGAGGACTGTATGAATATGTAGGTCAGCCCTGAAAAAATTCATTCCTTCTGTAATAATTCAAATAAACGTCCGGTGATATTGAAAGTGTCCAGCTCAGTACTCAGTAGAGGTATATTCTCAATATTACTCTTTTCAATTGTAGCTGTCTCAGGAACAAATCCTTTGACAATAATAATTGCTGAAATATCTTTAAGAGATCCAACTGCAATAATATTCTGATGTGTCTGGAGGGTTATCCATACCTGCCCCTCTTTTGCATTGCCAATAACATCGCTCAGGAGATCTGAGACATAACCGCCTGTGATCTCATTTGACAGACCCTTATGGCCTGATATAATTTTAAGATCTAACTCTGTTAAAATATCAGTTATTTTCATCTTCAGCGCCTAATTTGTTACAGTTTTTTTCTAATCTACCCTCTCCCCATATTTTATCTGTTATCCTGACAGCCTGACTCTGGCTTAGCACGTTTTGTTTTATCATCTGGTGCTGCATGAAAATGCATTGCGATATCTGACCATTTCCCTGGACGATATCTTCTGATAATGTCTGACAGTCAGGTGCTCCGCATCCTCCACAGTCGAACCCAGGTAGAAAACACATTATACGACGTTGTCTCTCCAACTTTTTTAGGGCTGCAGAAAAATCTTCATCAAGTTTTGCCATTGGTCTGGGTCCGATATCCCCAAGAAATCCATGTTCATTTATATTCAGGAATCCATCTGTAAGTTTTCTATTCTTGTCATCTTCCCTTGCCTTATACTCTTCAGCCCTATTCTTAAGCCGCTCAACGGTAAGAAATCTATTCCCGCTTATAAGTATTCCTCCCGCACAACTCTCGTCACAGGCTCTTAGTTCCAAAAAGTCAATTTGGTCAAGCTTTTCATTTTCAATATTTTCAAGAAATTCATTAACATTTTTTATCCCATCAATTGCCAGAGCGCGTCCGTTAGAATGGATTACCTCACCGCGTGTAAGGCTCCAGAGTATTCCTCTTGAACTTAAGAGATCGTCTGTCTCAGGTGGTTTTGATTCTGTGTATTTCCTCTGCAGGAATTTTAATATCCTGTTATAAAGAAAATTTATGTTAATGACTCCGGTAACGGCTGATTCAATTTCGCCCACAGGGCTTTTTACGGCAGCAATTTTTGCAGCACAGGGAGTGGCATAAAATAACCCGATCTGATCTTCTGGGATTCCGCTCATTTTCAATTTCTCCCTGTAATACATTGCCGACATATCAATAGGAGGGTTGACCTTCATAATATTGCCGATAAGCGACGGATACTTTACCTGAATGAGTCTTACTATAGCCGGGCAGTAGGATGAGATCATGGGTCGTTCCTTCTGCTCGTGCATGTATTGCCTACCGGCTTCAAGAACCATATCCACAGTATTTTCAACCTCATAAATATGAGTAAACCCTATTTCTTTTAAAGCATTGTAAATGCTCGAAGTCATTATCTTCTTAGGAAACTGCCCAATTAGTACACTTGGGATCAGGATCACTCTTACCGGAAATTTAAAGATCATTTCAAGGTCGTCCTGCTCAACGACTATTGCAGAGACAGGGCAGGCTTTGTAACATTCCCCGCAATCGACACAGCGATTTGCAGTAATGATTGCTTTGCCATTTCTTACCCTGATTGCCTGGGTAGGGCAGACAGTCATACAATGAGTACACCCGATACAAAGATCATTGTGTACGGTCAATGCATGATGAAAATCTCTATTTTGATTTTTATCATGCATGTGGCTTAAGATAAGTTACTAGTTCCACTATTGTTCCTTCACCCGGTATACTTGATATCTTCATAGAGTCGCTGTTCTTTTTCATATTTGCCAGTCCCATACCCGCACCAAAACCCATCTCTCTTACCTGGGGTGTGGCTGTTGAAAAACCTTCTTCCATAGCCTGCTCTATATCAAGTATTCCAGGACCTTTATCGGTTATTTTTGTTTCAATTTTCTCCTCATCTATATCAACTTCAATAACTCCGGAATAAGCATGAGCTACTACATTTACTTCCCCTTCGTAAAGAGCAATGACAATCCTTTTTGAGACTGAATGTTCAATATTCAGCTGACGAAGAATTTTTTTGACTGCACTTGCGACATTCCCCGCTCTGGCAAAATCACCTCCCGATATTTTATGCCTGACTTGCATTATCTAGTAGATTGATTTAATACCGGCTTTATATAATTCTCCTGAAATATGAAAGACAGAGTGGGGGCTTTCCACAAGAATCATATTGTTTTCTTTAGCCAGAGAAACCATCTCTTCGCCAATCTTTTTATCGCGTGCGAAGATTATACATGTTATGTCGGACATCTCGGAGGTTCTGATTGTCTGCAGATTTGCCAGACCTGTTATTAAAACAAGGTTTTCTTTTTCAACTGTAAGTACATCACTCATGAGATCGGAGGAAAAAGCATACTCCACATAAGTAGAAAGTTTCTCTTCACAGCAAATCACTTTTCCGTCTATTATCTCAGCTATTTCTTTGATTGTCATTTGAATAATTGTAATCTCTTGATTTATTGAGGTTAAGTAGCAAAAAAAGTACTCTTTAACTCAATTTTCATGATGCAAAGGTAACAATTATTGTTATAAAATTAACATTGTTAATAAAATAACAGAAGTTTAAAATAGTTCTAAATAATGAATTAGTACATAATGGGATGCACAGGGCGCAGAGCTCAGGGCACAGGGCTTCGATAAACGCGAAACGCGAAACTAAAATGCACAAGGCACAGAAAAGTAAAGATGGGCGTGGGTGAACAGATTACACTATACATGAAAGTAGCTATCCAGTCGCTTCCCCTTTTTCATCCTGTAATGCACAAAGAGTAGGACAAGTGCGATTGGGAGAATTGAAACTGCAACTATTGCAGACCATCGTATATCAATTTTGTTAAAGAGATATTTATCTATAAAGACTTCAGAGACAATGCAAAATCCCGAAAGTACTAAAAATGCGATGGCAAGAATATTAAATCCTTTAAAATGAGCTACTTTCCAAAGTAAAATAATTATAGTTATAGAAATAAAAAGCGCAATTGTTATGGGCAGACCGAGTCTATAAAACCAGTTAACCGGGGGGTTGAAGAGATCGAATAAAAACAGGGTAGTGAGTAAGGTAATCAACAGGCCCGGAACAATAATGAAATATTTTCTGAAAGCGAGTAAAATCAGAGTGAGCCAAATCCACGATGCCATGATTGATGTGTCAGCAAAAAGTGACCATGAGAGACTTTTATGAATAACCAGATCTACAATAGTGCAAACGGCTATCCCCGAAAAAGAGATTACTCCGGATAGTTCCCAAATGTGTTTTCTTGATTCTTTTTTATAAAGAAGTATAATATCAGAGGGATAATGTTCTGACTGATCTCTGATTTCAGTATTGTCCTTCTTGCCAGAGGTAAATCCGCAAAGAGGACAGGAGATTAAACCTTCATCAAGTTCTACTCCGCAGTTTGTACAATAACTCATAATATGTATATTTACTTATTATTCAACACCTTAACAGGTATTCCCGATTCTATGAGATGTCTTAAGAAATGCATTTCAAAGCTGGAAGAACCTGAAATATTACAAAAAGTCAGCCGTAGCTTATTCCTGAAAGTCACCATAGCTGCACAGATCTTTACATGAGTGTTTGGAGGGGTTGGTACAAGTTCAAACGAATCGATAAGCGCTTCCATCTCCGCTGGCAATTTTACACATCCAAGATTTGTCATAATTCCTGAACATTGAGTTGATCCAAGTCTTCTGTAAACAGCCGAGATGGCCATTGATTTTATAAAAAGTGGCAAAAACCTTATAAATGGACTTTTTTCATGGCCTACATTTTGTGATAAAAACCGGCCAATCTGTTTGACATCAGCTCCGGTTTGCAACTGATAATTAACAATCTTAAGGATCTCCTCAAACGTGTATACTCCCAGTCTCAGATCAATTTCGGGAAGTACAAAGAGCGAAAAATTACGCATGGTTTTACTTGGTAATTTCTTCCTCATGTTAACAGGGACTTCTATACGCAGGACCCCTCTTTTTTGTTTTTTTACCTTTTCTTTCTCTTCCAGATATATCATCTGAAGTGAATGCAAATAAACAGAAACTATATATTCTGTTATGGTTACGTTATGCCTCCGGGCAATCTCAAGAAGCTTATCAAGAGCAATTTCCGAACGGGTGATTTTCAAACGCGGTTTTTCATTCAGTCTGAAAGGGAGATGCCATGCTTTTGTAAGCTTGCCGGGAGGCGGTATTTTCCTCCTGAAAAACCTTTTGTATCCATCTTCCATCTCATCATCAGTAATTATGCTCTCAGGCGAAATAATTCCTTCCGTGGATGTTATCAGGTTACCGGTTAATCTGAAATATGTAAATAAGAGTGACTTAAGATATTCAAAGGCACCACCACCATCGGTAAGGATGTGAAAAAACTCAACAGAAATCCTGTTTTCTTTAACAAGGATACGGTATAGTGGTTCATTGCTTCTCCCTGCAGCAAAAGCAGTACAGGGAATTTTTTCCTCTGTCTGAATGCGTGGAAACTGATAATTATATTCGAGATAATGCCAAAATAATCCGCTCCCAAGCGATACACTGAAATACGGAAATCGTTTTGAGGTGATCTCAACTGCTTCTTTAATTGCTGAAAACTTAACCGGTTTTTTGAGAAATACAGTAATCCTGAACACTGCCGTTAACTCTCCTGACATTATAGCCGGGAACAGCTTAGCTGCATTATCAAGCTTTAACCACCCAATCTCCTGAATGGATTTAGTATCGATTCCCTTTCCCTTCATTTAATTGTGCAAAAATACTAAAAGTTTGTCAATTTCAGGGTTTGTGATATTGAGCATTCGGGGTGATTTCATATTAAAAATTCCTATTTTTGTTTTTCTGTTTATGAATATTCACATTTAATTTCTATTAATCATGAGAAGATTGCCCATTCTTCAGATTTTAATTTGCCTGTTGTTATCAGTCTTAATGCCGGGAATCAGGACTAATGCACAAATGCCTCAACGCGGTGGTAATGAGGTAGCCATAACGGGATGGACGGATGATACACACTATTTGATACGAAACTTTAATCAGGATAAAAATCTTGTTATTCAGAGTGTTGATATAAAAACCGGGAAAAGTGTTGTCATGCCTCCTGCCAAATCAGAAAGAGAGATTTTGGGACAGACTCTTCCTGTGGGAATAACCCTGACAATGACCGATGTGCTTAGTCCTGATATGAAGAGTGTCGTCATCATCAAAGAAAACGATCTGTTCTTTTTCACTGCAGGAGATAAGGAATTGAAAAGATTAACCAACGATAATGTCCCAGAAGTAAATACCCGATTTTCACCCGACAGTAAAAAAATAGCTTATACAAAAAACAAGGATCTCTATGTATATGATCTGGTTAAAGGTAAGGAGATCAGGCTTACATCTGATGCTTCAGTAAAGATATATAATGGTTATTCCTCATGGGTTTACATGGAAGAGATACTTGGTCGTGCCAGCCGGTATGCAGCATTCTGGTGGTCACCAGACGGAAATAAGATAGCCTACCTGAGAACTGATGAAACTGATGTCCCTGTTTTTACGTTGAACAGATTAGATGAGCCGGATGGTATTCACGGTCTTATTGAGGCTACACCTTATCCCAAACCAGGCGATCCAAACCCAAAAGTAAAAATGGGTATTGCCGATGTGTCAACTGCAAAAACTACGTGGGTGAAAACTGATTATAATGTTGACCAGTATATTGCATGGCCATTCTGGACTCCTAACAACAAAAGTCTTGCTATACAGATAGTTAATCGTGATCAGAATGTTATAAAAATAATACTGGCAGACCCATCAACCGGTGATTATACCCAGATTTATAACGATAACAGGAAGACCTGGGTTGATTTCTATGAAGATATTTATACTATGAAAAACGGTTCCGGTTTTATTGTCAGAAGCTACAGGAATGACTGGGAGAACCTTTATTATTATGCCTGGGATGGAAAACTTATTGCCAGGCTTACAGATTTCAATTTCAGGGTAACCAGTATCGACAGGGTTGATGAGAAGCAGAAAGTGATTTATTTTTCAGCAACAGGACCAGAATCAACTGACATACATTCCTTCAGGGTAGGGCTTGATGGCAAAAATCTTTTACAGATAACTAAAGGTGAGGGGACTCATAATGTAAGCATTTCACCCGGAGGAACTTACTTTATCGATACATGGAACAGTATAACAAGTACAGGTTCTATTATTTCTTACAATAAAAGTGGGAAGCTTTTGAAAGAGATTTTTAAATTTGATCAGCCGGTTTATGATCCTGCAAAGAATTCAAAACCGGAGATGGTTAAGATTATAACATCTGATGGACTTTTCAATATGCCGGCAATAATAACTTATCCTGTAAATTTTGATGCTTTAAAAAAGTACCCGGTAATTTTTGCAATTTACGGAGGTCCTGATTTCAAAAATGTCAGTAACAGATGGCCCGGAAATAACCCTTCATGGAATTCACAGAACGGAATAATAACATTTACTGTAGATCACCGTGGTTCCGGTCAGTTTGGGAAAAAGGGACTTGATTATTTGTATCGTTCTCTCGGTAAATGGGAAATACTTGATTATGAAGATGCTGTAAAATGGTTACATTCAAAGTCATTTGTTGACACGACCCGGATAGGTATTACAGGAAGTTCGTATGGTGGTTATATGACCTGCCTTGCTTTGACAAAAGGCGCTGATTACTGGACACATGGTTTTGCCGGTTCATCTGTGACTGACTGGCGTCTTTATGATGATGTTTATACCGAACGTTATATGGATACCCCACAGGAAAATCCTGAGGGTTATAAAGATGCTTCCAGTCTTACTTTTGCTAAAAATTATAAGGGTAATCTGTACATGACGCATGGAGATATGGATGACAATGTTCATATACAGAATTCAATATACCTTATTTCAAGACTGGAGGATGAAGGTAAAGTTTTCCAGTTCATGTTATATCCGGGTGGTCGTCATGGATGGGGAGGGGCAAAAGCTACACATTCAAAAAATGAAGCAAATAACTTTTGGTTAAAGAATTTTTTCGGAAAGTAGTAATCACTTGTACAAGCTTGTAATATTCCCTGGAGAAATGATGATTCCTGAAGTTAAATTGAATAAGTTTAGTCATTGAGTTCATTTTTGATCAGCATTCAGGTCAGGATAGCTTTTTGTTTATTATATTGGTAACCAAATTCTGATCAAAACTTTAGGCACTACAAACTCCAAACTTATGACATTAGGTGTACTCAAAGAAACGGGAAATGAAAACAGGGTTGCTATCCTTCCTTCCGAAGTTGTTGCTTTGAAAAAGATGGGCATCGATGTGCTGGTTGAGATTAATGCAGGAGAACGGGCTTTTGCTTCAGACTTGTCTTACCAGGCAGCCGGAGCCAGGATATGTGAACGAAAAGAGGTAATTTCTGAAGCTGAAATGTTGCTTTCCATCAATCCTCCTGTTGAAGATGATATCAATTCTTTTAAAGAAGGACAGATATTATGTTCTGTACTTAATCCGGTTGTGAACAGCAACTGGCTCGAAAAAGCACGTCTTCGTGGTTTGTCAGTTCTTGCACTTGATCTGATTCCAAGAACAACCAGAGCACAGTCAATGGATATCCTCTCATCTATGGCTACTGTTTCAGGTTACAAAGCTGTACTTGCGGCTGCGTCACTATTGCCAAGATTCTTCCCTATGTTCATGTCGGCAGCCGGAACAATCAAACCATCCCGCGTTCTTATTTTAGGTGCGGGAGTTGCCGGATTACAGGCTATTGCTATTGCAAGGAAACTTGGAGCAATCGTTGAAGTGTTCGACGTAAGATCTGCAGTAAAAGAGGAAGTAAAGAGTTTGGGCGGTAAATTCATTGAAGTTGAAGGAGCCCGGGAAGATATAGCAGCAGGTGGATATGCTATAGAACAAACAGAAGAGTTTAAAAGGAAACAACAGGAACTAATCCAACAACGCGCAATCGCAGCTGATGTTGTAATTGCTACTGCTCAGATACCGGGAAGGAAAGCTCCTGTCCTTTTGCAGAAAGAGACAGTTCATTCAATGAAACCCGGATCGGTTATTATTGATCTCGCAGCTTCAACAGGGGGCAACTGTGAGTTGACTCAGAATGGGGAAAATATAATAGTGAACGGAGTCAATATTATAGGAAAATCAGACTATCCATCCGAAATGCCATCTGATGCCAGCAAGATGTTTGGGTGCAATGTCATAAACCTTCTTAAGATAATGGTAAATAAGGATGCCAGGCTCATTCTTAATTTGCAGGATGATATAATAAATGGCACGACTGCCGTTCATGCTAAGAAGTATGTCAGTCAGAGAGTTAAGCAAATGTTAAATATAAAATAAAATATATCATGGAAAATATTACGGGATTTTTCTTGCTGCACAGGGAGACAATTTTCATTGTGATCCTCTCTGTCTTTCTTGGTATCGAAGTTATCAGCCATGTTCCAGCTATTCTCCATACACCTCTTATGTCGGGTGCCAATGCAATACATGGAGCAGTGATCATCGGTGCGATAATAGTTATGGGGCATGCTGAAACTACCGGATCGATGATATTGGGATTTCTTGCAGTGGTACTCGGCACGCTTAATGTAGTGGGAGGGTTTGTTGTTACTGACAGGATGCTGGAAATGTTTAAGAAAAGAAAGTAGTAACCATGAACCAACTAGCTCAACTTCATATCGGTATATCAATATTAGAAATTACTTATATTATTGCCTCAGTACTGTTTATTTTAGGATTAAAAATGTTAAGTCATCCGCTTACAGCCCGCCGGGGTAATGCTCTTGCAGCTTTTGGCATGGGACTGGCAATAATTGCTACAATACTGTTACATCAAAAAGATGGAAAGCCGATTGGTAATATCGGCCTCATTCTGACTGCAATAGGAATTGGTACGGTTATAGGATGGGTTATTGCAAAGCGGGTTAAAATGACAGCTATGCCACAGCTTGTTTCATTCTTTAATGGCATGGGTGGTGGAGCTGCAGCTCTTATCGCAATGATGGAATTTCCGCATGTGAGTCCAGAGCTTATTGCAAAAAGCGGTATGGCAAACGGCCATGTACTTGCAATCCTTCTCGCACTTATGATTGGAACAGTTTCCTGGGCGGGGAGTATGATCGCTTTTGGAAAGCTAGATGGCTGGATTGGTGATATGCGCATAAAAGCCATGAAGTATGTGAATCTGACAATTCTCGCTGTACTCTTCGGGTTTATAATTTATATTATGACCCGCCATGTACAGGCAAGTAGCGAACTTACTCCGTTAATATATATAATGTTCGTAATTGCTGTTATATATGGTGTTCTGTTCGTTATGCCAATAGGTGGCGCCGATATGCCTGTGGTTATCTCACTTTTGAACTCATTTACAGGAATAGCTGCTGCAATGGGCGGATTTCTCTATAATAACCAGGCCATGTTAACAGCAGGTATCCTGGTCGGATCAGCCGGGACAATTCTGACTATTCTTATGTGTAAAGCAATGAACAGGTCTTTGCTTAATGTAATTGTTGGTGTGTTTGGTGGAGGTGGGAAGTCTGAAGTAGCTGTCGCCGGATCAGTGAAAGAGATATCAATCACAGATGCAGCTGTACTACTTAGCTATTCGAAAAAAGTGGTTATTGTTCCTGGTTACGGACTTGCTGTGGCACAGGCTCAACATATCTGTCATGAATTAGATAAGCTCCTGGAAGAGAAAGGAGTAGAAGTCAAATACGCTATTCACCCTGTTGCAGGACGTATGCCCGGGCACATGAATGTATTGCTTGCAGAGGCAGATGTACCTTATGAACAGCTTATTGAAAGCGAAGAGATTAATCCCGATCTTCCAAATACTGATGTCCTTGTAGTAATTGGTGCAAACGATGTCGTTAATCCGGCAGCTGAAGATGATCCCTCAAGCCCGATTTACGGAATGCCGATAATCAAAGCACGCGATGCCAAAAATATCATTGTTATGAAACGCGGAATGGGTAAAGGTTATGCAGCCATCGAAAATATGCTGTTCTTCAATGATAAGACAAGAATGTTATTCGGTGATGCAAAAACCACTCTTCAGAACCTGGTAAATGAGGTTAAAAGTTTATGAGCTCTTTCACTGAAAATCTGGCTCTTCTCCAGGCAATAATGAAAGAGAATAGCATTACCGCATACATAGTGCCTTCTACAGATCCACATCTCGGAGAATATGTTCCTGATCATTGGCAACTTATTGCCTGGCTTACAGGATTTACGGGATCCGCAGCAACAGTTGTTATAACTGATTCATTTGCAGGATTATGGACTGACTCCAGATACTTTATACAGGCAGAGAGCCAGCTACCTGGTTCAGGTTTTGTCCTTATGAAACCATCTGTTTCTGAAAAGAAAGATTTCATAAGTTGGCTAACTGACAATCTAAATCCCGGAAGCAAAATTGCACTTGATGGCAGAATTTTTTCGATTAAACAGACAAGGAGTATTGAAAAGACACTTGAAGGAAAAAACATATCATTCGATTTTAATTGCGATCTGATATCAGAACTTTGGACAGACCGCCCTCCAATACCCTGCTCACTCGCCTTTGATCATTCAACACAGTTCTGCGGGAAGGAACGCTCCGTAAAGATAACTGAAGTCAGGGAACAAATGAAAATAAAAGAAGCTGATTATCACCTTCTTACGTCACTTGATGATATTATGTGGTTGCTTAATATCAGAGGCAGCGATATTAAATACAGCCCTTTGCTGATATCTTTTGCAATTGTAGGTGAAGAACAGATTCTGTTATTTACAGACGAAAGTAAGATCCCCTTAAAGCTTGCTTCAGAATTTGACAGACTTGAAATTGTGCTGTTGCCTTATGAGGAAACTGCCGGGATTTTATCTTCTCTGTCCTCAGATTCCACAATACTTCTCAATCCGGTTACCACATCTTCAAGTCTTTTTAATTCAATCCCGTATGGGATGAAAATAATTGAGGACCTGACAATTACAACTCGTCTTAAAGCCATTAAAAATATAGTAGAGATTGATAGCATAAGGCATGTGATGGTTAAGGATGGCGTGGCTCTGACTAAGTTCTTCTATTGGTTTGAGCAGAATTCAGGTTCAGATCTGGTATCAGAACTTTCCATTGGTGAGAAACTAAAAAGCCTGAGGTCTGAAAATGAAAACTATTTAGGACCCAGTTTCTCAATTATAGTTGCATATAACGAACATGGTGCATTGCCACATTATTCGCCAACCACCGAATCAGATATTGTAATAGGTAAAGAAGGGATTCTTCTGGTTGATTCAGGTGGTCAGTATCTTGATGGGACAACAGATATTACCCGGACTATTGGAATCGGAAAACCGTCTGACAGGCAAAAACGAGACTTTTCTTTGGTGCTGAAAGGGACAATAAACCTTGCACTCGTCAGATTTCCTGCAGGAACCAGGGGTTATCAGATTGATCTTTTAGCGCGAAAAGCATTATGGGAGGCTGGCCTGAATTATGGTCATGGAACGGGCCATGGTGTTGGCTTCTGCCTCAATGTCCACGAAGGTCCGCAGAATATTGGTCAGGGATCAGGGACAGACCCAGAAACTGTTCTCGAACCTGGCATGCTGATTTCAGATGAACCTGCAATTTACAGGGAAGGTGAATACGGTATCAGAATAGAGAACCTGATACTCTGTCGTGAGGACAAAGAGACAGAATTCGGGAGGTTTCTGAAATTTGATACTGTCTCACTTTGTTATATAGATAAATCTATGATCGACATTTCGTTACTTGATCAAAAAGAAATAGACTGGCTCAATTCATATCATGCTGAAGTTTATGATAAAATAAGCCCTTTTCTTTTAGCAGAAGAAAGGCTTTGGCTGGAAGAAAAAACAAAGATCATTTCCCAGGTTTAAATATATCTTCCATTAACATAATATCCATAATCGGAAATTCAGTAATCCGCAACCTTGCACATCCGTAAGGAACAAGTGTGATTTTTTCAATGTCTCCTTCAGGTTTTACAGGACTTAATGGTGGAACATCAGCGGAATTATTCTTAATGGCCCACGATGAAATTTTCATACCTCTCGCTGTAATTACGACTGGTGCATCCTGTGTCCATCTTGAATATTTTCCTGAATCAGCTGACCAGATCATATCCCCCTTGTCTGAAAAAGGATATTTGCTGACCGGATTCTCAGTCACTTTTATTCCCCTCATGATATTTGCTTCATTAATAAGTAATCCATAGTTCCAGTCACTCTTTGGAATGATCTCCCAATCCACGCTTCCTTTGAAACTATAATTATCATAGTTTATTTTCACACTTTTATATTCTTTATCAATACGTAGTGAAAAATAGACCGGGCCACGCAAAAGGGCTAATGAATTATTGTAACGCTTCTCAACCCGAAGTGACATTGGCAATTCCACAAGAATCTGATCACCGTTCTTCCATCTCTCCTTAATTTTATAAGTCGAAATGTTTTTTACTTTAACTATCTTACCTTTGAATCTCACAGTAACCGAATCGGCCCATCCGGGAATCCTCAGATCAATCGGGAATGTGACTGCCTTCTCTGTATTAATTGTAATCCTGACAGATCCGTTAAATGGATAGTTTGTCTCTTCAGAAACTATCACCTCTTTCCCGTTTGCTACTTTCACTTTAACAATTGATGGTCCGTAAGCTACAAGAGCCAAACCATTGTCATTAGTTGCCATCCACATACTTTCTATAAACTTGGGCCATCCCTGGTGCATATTTGCCAGGCAGCATGCGAAGTTTGGCATAAGGCCATAAATATTGGAGTAATCCCCGTTAGTGCTCCAGTCTCTTTTTGCTGCTGAGACCAAAACCTGGTTAGCCTGCTGATCATATTGATGTGCCCAAAGATCGGGAGTAGTTGTTCCTGGTAGCGAATTATATGCAAGAAGTTCAAGTCTGTCAGCCAATGTATTGTCACCAAGGATCTCATAAAGTTCCTCGAGTGAAAACATATACTCCACAACTGAGCATAACTCAGTTCCATGGCCTGGGTTTTTACCAGAGAGATGCTCATCTCCTGAAAATCTTCCACCTGCCTGTCCGTGGTTAAGGTCATACTTTTCAATGCCTGAAAATACTGCTTTCTTAAATCTCTCATCCTTTGATTGCTGATACCATAAACCAGGGTACTTTATTGCCATCGCATTATTTACAACATGTGCTGTCAAGCCATCCGCTCCCCAGTTAAGTGGTATCTTTTTATCTGCTGATGCAGCTGAATCCCATGGAAATTTTTCATAATAGGTTGTCCAGTCAGAGCTGTTTTTCTGAATCGAAGCAATTGTTTCAAGAATCCATGGTTCTCTTGTCTGCCTGTACAACCAATAACCTGTTACCGCGTTTTCCATAGCGCGAACTCCACGCCAATCTTTATCGGGCCAGTCGGGTGGCGAGTCGTGCAGATATCTGAAGTACCTTGTCAAAACATCTATAGCCCTCTTGTCGCTGGTTGCTTCGTAATATTGCATCAGTACTTTGTTTGCAACAGCAAGCGGCCATCGGTCCTTGTTCTTGGCAGGCCCATACCAGCCTGTATCACTGCTGCTTGCAAGAATTGGTTCAATCCATGTTTTTACTTTATTGATAAGATGGTCATCATTCAGAAGATATGCCAGGGGAACCAGTCCATCGAGATAATAAGGGCCTCTTTCCCATGCTTCTCCGCTACCGCCACGCCATGATGAATTAACCAGGTCGGGCCAGAAATCGTCAAGATTTCCAGTCAGACCTGCTGCCTGATTCTCTAACTGTGACTTTAACCAGCCCGATGGTTTCACTGTTCCCAGCGGTAGCTTTATGTAAGCATTATGATGTAATGTTGCCGGGTTCCCTTTGTAGTTGCTATTGACATCAGTTTTACCACAACTGTTAAAAATCAAGGATGAAATAAGAAGAATCAGAAATAAATATATATGTCTGACAGCTGTTTTAATAAGGTTTTTTAACATGGTTGGTTTATTCTGTTTAGTTAAATTTTATCGTTAAAATCAGGTTTAATTATTCACACCTCACTCCTCACACCTCACTCCTCACGCCTCATACCTCATACCTCATTTATCCTCCGTCACCTTCACCTCATCAAACCATCCAATACCTTGTCCTGGCATCTTTAGAATAAGGTTTGTTTTAAATTTAGCCAGAGTATCATTCGGAATTGTAACAAATGTTACATATTGTCTCCATTCCTTATCCGGAATAAATCTTGCCCGTCCGAATTCACCAAGTAATATTTCAACATATTGAGGTATTTCTTTTTTTACATATAGACGAGATTTTTCCTGGTTTGTTACAGAGAAATTTCTTTGCTCCGGGTCAGATTTTGCCCAGATAGATATTGTATAAGATGCACCAGCCTTTACAGAGAATGGGAAGAATCTGATAGCCAGGCTTTTATTTTCTTTTGGGGTTATAATCCTCAGGGAATGATTACCCTTAAAATATTCCCGTGTGTCAAGAAAATAAGTTGCGCCTCTATCACCCCCCGGCCTTGCATAACATGCTGAAGGCAATCCCGGACCTGAGAGATCTTCAAACCCGGAGTCAATAATGAGATTTGCATTTAAGCCATCTGAAATCTGCTTTTCAGGTTTAATGTTGATAAGATATACCTGTGATCCAAAGGCTGCAAGTTGATCTGTTATCACTCCTCCTTTTAATGAAACTACTCGGTTTTCAAATAACACTCTTGCTTGTCCGTTATAAAGCCCTGTTACTCTGAAGGAAGTACTGACCGGTTCATTTATCTTGTTTACTGCCATAATTATCAATTTCCCATTATGGATCCTGGAGGTAACAATAACATTTCTGGAATAGGAATCTACGGGTAAAGTCTCTTCGTCAGATAGCAGCCACGGTGTCAACTCGGCTACCTCTATTGCCATTCTTCCGCACTCACTCCATGTTGCTGCTGATTTTGGAAAATAATTAAGGCCCTGGCGTACAAAGTATTGAATCCCTGTTGCACCATTAATAATTGATTGCCATGTCATCGACCTAACTTCCTGAATAGTAGGTTCGCGACTCCACAATTCACCTCCTCCGAAGGCCTGAGGTACTATCCAGAAAGGCTTCTTCCCCTTAAACTCAGTCCTTAACTGACCGGCTACATCCCCTGCCATTGTTGCAGGATAATCAGGTATAGGGTAGGGGTCTGCCATCACAATATCGAGGGCATCGGAATATTTTTTTGCTGTAATAAATGGCGCCATAAATACAATTGAAACCGGATGCCAGGGATCATTTTCTTTAACTGTTTTGTAAATCTCTACAAGCTTGTCGGGTGTTATGTTTCTACCATTTGGTTCATCCGAGATATACCAGCCAAGTAATGCAGGATGATCTCTGAAGGATATAATTTCAGCGACCAGCCGTTTTCTTTTTTCTTCATCGCTCAGTCCTTCGATTTTCGATCCTACACCGCCGCCACCAGATACCGGTAGTAAGTTATAATGTACCTTCATTCCCAGTTCCGCACAACGATCCATATAGGCTTTTCTTTCATTAATAGTTTCCGGATCTATCTTCTGATAAGGCGACATCAGATTAAATCCTTTTACGACCTCTTCTTCAGGCATTGATGGAAATACAGGTGAATAACAATAAAAGCCAAATGGGAAAAAAGGAAGTCTGTTTACTATCAATCCCCCAGTGAATCTGTCGGTCTTTACTTCATTCGATTTATAGGAAAGAACTACCAGATCGGTTTTTGCAATGTATATTAATCCTGGGCTGGATGCGGCTTTGATCGTTGCTTCAACTTTAATAACCGATGGTATCATGTTAAGCATAAAAGGCAATCTCAGAATATCTCTTCCAGGTATCCCATTCCATGAAGCGATGATTTCCTCCCCGATATTAAGACTGATTGATAAATGCTTTTTGACAAAGGGACCAGGTATATGAAGAAGAAATTCACCGCTCTTCTCATAAGAGTAAAAACTCTGGCGCGATATTATCGTGAAAGATAATGAATCAATAGGTTGGCAAAATATGACAATTGGTAAAAAAATCAAAAAACTGATTAACAGGCAGGTCCTGAATACTTTTAAATTCATTGTTAAAATTCTCATTATTGAAATGTAAAAGTAAGGAGTTTTAGTAAAGTTCTTAAAAATCGACACTATATATTTATATATCTTTGAATTGCCTAACATCGTTGAATTGAAGAGCCAATACTTTTTAAATTTCTTTATTCGGAGTTCATCATTAATTGTTTATTATACTACCACTGGCGTCTGATTCTCTCCTTTGTAATGAAAATGTTAGCTAAAAAAGCTATATCTTTAAAATTCTGAGGTTTTAGTACTATTCTATTCAAAATACTAAAGGAAACAGTGGCTGTTTTAAAGATTCTTAAAATGGGGGGGAATCATTCATTCAGAAAATATTTATTGATTCCATTGCTATGTCTTACCGGAATTTCCGGAATATATGCTCAGAAACGATATTCAAGATTCAATTACCTGACAGTAAACGATGGTCTCTCAAGTAACCGTATAAGGTGTATACACAAAGACAGGAAGGATTATCTTTGGATAGGTACTGATGTGGGACTTGATAAATATGACAGCTATCAGTTAAAGAAGTACAGGCATATTGATAATATTCCCGGCACAGTAAGCAGTGATATCTTAACATGCATTTATGAAGATCGGGAACAAAACCTGTGGATTGGTACTTATGATGGGTTGAATTTGTATAATCGTTCCGGGGATAATTTCAAAGTTTTTAAAAACAAAATTGACAAAAGCACCAGTTTAAACAGCAATTGTATTACTGGTATTGTTGAAGATAAAAATGGGATTCTCTGGGTTGTGACTGACGGAAGTTGTCTTAATAGATGGAACCCTGATAACCAGAGTTTTACACGATATCCGTTTGAATCTATGAGACATGCTTTATCTGTTCGTCCTTCCCGCATGGCTGCGGTTGATTCAAAAGGACACATTTGGATAGGTTCTATAAGTCCGGGGATCACTCGTTTTGATCCTGAAACAGGATTATTTACAAAATTTGATGACCCGTCTGTTGAAATTGGTAACTTTAGCTATAAGAGCTTATATATTGATAATCAAGATAAAATATGGATTGCAACTGATGGAATCGGATTCTTTTCTTACGATCCTGCAACCAATAAGTTTGAACATTTCGGATTAAAGGGTGACGGTAAAGGTACAAACCTTAATTTCGTACTGGATATTATTCCCGAAGATGACCGTTATTTGCTGCTTGCAGTGGATCAGGGTGGGATAAACCGCTTCGACAAAATATCTGCAACCTTTGATTATATCATGTATGATAATACAAATGATGCCGGACTTAATAATAATGGAATCTGGTGTTTTCACAGAGATAAGGAAGGAATTCTCTGGATAGGCACCTCAGGCGGAGGGATAAATTACTATTATCCTGAGAAAGAAAGGTTTAACTTATTTACACACAATAATAATAACCCTAAATCATTGTCATACAATTTTACGGGTAGTCTTTATGAAGATCATGAAGGATTGATATGGATTGGTACAGATGGAGGCGGACTTAATATTTTTGATCCCAAAAGTGGCAAGTTTGATATATTTAAACATGACCCGGCGAACCCATATAGTATCAGTGGGAACGTTATTCGCGGCATTGCTGAAGATAAAGATCATGATATGTGGATCGGAACATGGGATGCCGGGCTAAACAGGTATGATAGAAAAACAGGACGGTTTATCCGGTATATGCCTGATGAGAAAGATTCTTCAAGCATTTCAAATAAAACTATCTGGAATCTTTTTATAGATCATAACAATACCTTATGGATTAGCATATATAATATGGGTATTGATTTGTTTGATATTAAAAAGGGTGTTACGAGACGATTCAGATCCAATCCGGATAGCCCGGGTTCGATTAGTGGATCAAATAGTTGGTTCTTCTTTGAAGATGAGGTAAAAAAAATGTGGATTTGTACACAGAACGGTCTGGATCTCTATGACAGTCTGACTAATACTTTTAAAGTGTTTAATTTTCCTGATAATGACATCGGGTCATTTTATAAAGATAAGTCAGGATATATTTGGGTAGGAAGCAACACAAAAGGACTTTTTTTATGTAATCCGGATGGGACCATACTTAAAACGTATGATATGACAAATATCTTGCTTAACAATAGAATACATGCAATCACTCAGGATAATAAAGGGGATATCTGGATTTCAACCAATTATGGTATCAGCAGGTTGAATACTGAAATTCAGAGTATTAGGAATTATTCGAGAGAAGATGGTTTACAGGGTGATCAGTTTTATCAGCAATCTTTTCTTAAAACAAGGGCCGGAGAATTGTACTTCGGTGGATACTGTGGCCTGAATTCTTTCTTTCCCGACAGTCTCAAGGATAATGATTTCATTCCTCCTGTTTATATTACTGATTTTCAAATATTCAATAAGCCAGTGGTTTATGCTGTTCATGGTGCACAGTTTCAAACAGACATAAGTGAAGCGAAAGAAATTACACTGAACTGGAACCAATCAGTCTTTTCATTCTCATTTGCAGCGATAAATTATATTCATCCAAAAAAGAATCAATACTCCTATATTATGGAAGGCTTTGAAAAGGATTGGAATTTTACCGATGCCTTCCGGAGATATGTAACATATACTAATCTTGACCCGGGTGAATACACTTTTAAGGTAAGGGCAACAAACAACGATGGCGCCTGGAATATGACGGGAGCTTCATTGAAAATAATAATTTTGCCACCCTGGTGGAAAACATTATGGTTTCGGATTATTGGTTTGTCTGTCATCATCTTCATAGTTATCGCAATTTTCAGATCGCGTGTCCGGCAACTGAATAACCAAAAGATACTTCTTGAAAAAACAGTGGCAACTAAAACTGCTGAATTAAATGAACTAAATGCCTCAAAAGATAAATTCTTTTCAATTATTGCACATGATCTGAAGAACCCTTTCAATACCATTATTGGTTTCAGCGAGATGATGAAAGAATCTGTAAAATTAAATGATCCTGCAACATTTTATGAGTATTCTGTAATGATAAATACGGCAGCCGTTCAAACACTTCGGTTACTGGAAAATCTTCTGGAATGGGCAAATTCACAACGTGGGAAACTATCATTTACCCCAGTCCCGATTAACTTAAGTGAATTAATAAAAGATGAATTTACCATGGTAGATGAAATGGCGATGGGCAAAAACATTGAGCTCAAGAACTTTGTCAATAATTCATTAACAATAATAGCAGATAAAAACATGATCAGAACCATATTACGGAATCTGATTACGAATGGTGTTAAGTTTACTCATAAAAACGGACAGGTTCAGGTAACTGCAGTAACCTATAAAAATTATGTGGAAATAGCAGTATCAGATAACGGTCTGGGAATGACGAAGGAGATAATGGCAAAACTTTTCAGAATAGACGCTAACCTCTCAACCCGTGGTACAGATAATGAAAAGGGAACCGGTCTTGGATTATTCCTGTGTAAAGAATTTGTTGAAAAACAAGGAGGCCAGATATGGGTTGAAAGCGAAGAAGGAAAAGGGAGTACTTTTAAATTTCGTCTGCCTTTCGCTAAAAATCAGCCTGATCTCCCCATTTAGATTTCCACTTTATTGCATCTGAAATGTCAGGATAACAAAAAAATCTATTTCATAATTCTCTCATGACTTATGCTCGCATTTGGAATTCCTACAAAGATTTTAATTTCATGCTTTACGCAGGAACTTGTCAATTTCTTTAGCAACTTTTCTACCAGAAGCGATTGCATTTACAACCAGGGTTGCCCCGCTAACTGAATCGCCGGCAGCGAAAACTTTTTGCCTGTTTGTCAATTGTGTATGATCAACCTTTATGTTTTTTCTCTGATCGAGTTCTAATTCAAGCTCTGAAAGTAATCCGTCGAGAGCAGGGTGAACAAACCCCATTGCAAGCAATACAAGATCAGCATCAATAATTCTGCGTGTATCGCGGACGACCAGCATGGTATATTTGTCATTTATTGGATTCCAAACCACATCTTCTACTTCAACTCCGGTTACATGATTATCTGTTCCCAGAAATTTGACAGTCGACAGGTTCCAGTATCTTTCGCACCCTTCTTCATGGGAGGTGGATATCTTCAGTATTTTTCCAAAGTACGGCCATGGATTATTATCCGACCTCCTCAGTGGTGGTTTTGGCATAATCTCAATCTGCGTTACACTTGCGGCTTTCTGCCGGGTTGATGTTCCGACACAGTCAGAACCAGTATCTCCGCCTCCTATTACCAGGACTTTTTTTCCTTCAGCATTAATATTATTGGCTGAGGCAGGTATATGACCTGAATTTACCCTATTTTGAAGTGAAAGAAAATCCATTGCAAAATGAATGCCATTTAGCTCCCTTCCACCTGCTGATAGATCGCGTGGATGAGTTGCCCCAATTGCAATGCAGATTGCATCGAAATGCTCAAGGATCTCTTTACCGGTAATGTCTTTACCGATATTTATTCCTGTTCTGATGATAACTCCTTCCTTAATCATCAGGTCGAGACGTCGGTCAACTGTAGCTTTGCTAAGTTTAAAATCAGGAATACCAAATCGAAGCAATCCGCCTGCTTTTTCATCTTTCTCAAAAAGAGTCACGAGGTGACCCGCTTTATTTAACAGATCGGCAGCAGCCATTCCGGCAGGACCACTGCCAATTACTGCAACACATTTGCCAGTGCGGATTTTTGGAGGTTCCGGTTTAATATATCCTTCAGTAAAGGCCTTTTCAACAATTGCTACTTCATTTTCCCTGATTGTTACAGGTTCCTGAATGATATTCAAAACGCAGGCGTGTTCACAAGGTGCAGGACAAATTCTTCCAGTAAATTCCGGAAAATTATTTGTTGCTGCAAGGCGCAAATAAGCTCCTTTCCAGTCACCTTTGTATAACAGATCATTCCATTCAGGAATCAGATTATCGACCGGACAACCCCAATGGCAATAGGGCGTGCCACAATCCATACATCTTGCAGCCTGAAGCATCCTGTCTTCACTATTCAGTACCTGTTCAACCTCGCTGTGGTCGGCGATCCTTTCATTTAAAGGTCTGTTTCCCGCTTCCTTCCTTTTTATCTTGAGAAATCCGCTTATATCAGTCATAATATCTTTTTTAAAATATTTAATCCTTATCACATTGCTGCCCTGTGCTCTGTGCTCTGTGCCCTGTGCTCTGTGCCCTGTGCCCTGTGCTCTGTGCTCTGTGCTCTGTGCTCTGTGCTCTGTGCTCTGTGCCTTTTTAACTGGCGCTTATTTCAAGATCGATCTCAACATTAGCAATTTTTTTTCTTATTTCTTCAAGCTTTTGTTCCTGAAGAACCTTCTTAAAGTCATAAGGTATGACTTTAATGAACATCGGGATATATTTGTAAAGATCATCGAGTATCATCCTTGCTTTTTTACTTTTAGTAAATTGATAATGTTTTGAGATGAGTTCAGTAAGCTCATTAATGTCGCTATGATCTTCTACAAGGGATAATTCGACCATACCCATATTGCAGTAAAAGTCAAAATCCCCGTTTTCATTAAATACATAAGCGACACCACCGCTCATCCCGGCTGCGAAATTGCTCCCGGTAGTTCCGAGAACAACAACCTGTCCTCCTGTCATATATTCACAGCAATGGTTTCCTACACCTTCAACTACAGCTATTGCCCCGCTGTTTCGTACTCCGAATCTTTCACCGGCGACACCGGAAATATATATTTCACCTCTCGTAGCGCCATAAAGAACGGTATTCCCAATTATAATATTTTTATCGGGCTCAAAAGTAGAGCCAACAGGGGGAACAACAATAATCCTTCCACCGGAAAGACCTTTCCCGAGGTAATCGTTCGAATCACCCTCAAGATATAGTTCAATACCCGGTGAAAGAAATGCTCCAAAGCTCTGACCTGCTGATCCTTTAAATCTGCATTTTATTGTCCCGTCCGGTAGACCCTCTGAGCCATAGAGCATTGCAATCTTACCAGATAGCATGGCTCCTATTGTCCTGTCGGTGTTATGTATAGATCTTTCTATTAAAACCGGTTGTTTGTCTGCAATAGCCTTTTCAGCTTCAGCAATTAATTCTATATCAAGGATGTGATCAATTTTGTGATCCTGAACATCACAACAATGCATAGCATTATCGAATGATTCTGTTGGTTGTGTAAGGAGTGCTGAAAGATCCAGATTTTTGATCTTCCAATGGTTGACTTCCGGATTTCTTTCCAGGAGATCAAACCGGCCAATTATGTCATCCATCTTCTTATAGCCAAGTTCAGCAAGGAGTTCACGTACTTCTTCTGCCAGGAATTTGAAATATGTTACAACATTATCGGCTTTTCCTCTGAATCGCTTTCTCAATTCCGGGTTTTGAGTTGCTACGCCTACGGGACAGGTATTGAGATGACATTTACGCATCATCACGCATCCCAAAACAATGAGCGCTGATGTCGAGAATCCAAATTCCTCAGCGCCCAGCAAGGAAGCAATGATAATGTCTCTTCCGCTTTTCAACTGTCCGTCAGCCTGAATAATCACTTTTCTCCGCAGGTTATTCATTACAAGAGTTTGCTGCGTTTCAGCGAGACCAATTTCAAGTGGCAATCCGGCGTGTTTAATTGATGATGAAGGACTGGCGCCGGTTCCACCTTCATAACCGCTTATTGTGATAAGATCAGCACCTGCTTTAGTTACGCCGGCTGCTATTGTACCAACTCCGCTTTCAGAAACCAATTTCACGCTTACCTTAGCCTTTGGATTAACATTTTTCAGATCGAAGATAAGTTGTGAAAGATCCTCAATTGAATAAATATCATGATGAGGCGGAGGAGAAATAAGCGTTATTCCCGGTATTGCATACCTTGTTCTCGCAATTATCTTATCCACTTTATGCCCCGGCAACTGGCCACCTTCACCCGGCTTTGCACCCTGGGCGATTTTGATCTGAAGCTCATCTGCATTTACAAGATATTCGGTTGTCACTCCAAAGCGGCCGCTGGCCACCTGTTTAATAGCGCTTCTTACACTGTCACCATTTTCAAGAGGTTTAAAACGTACAGGGTCTTCGCCTCCTTCCCCTGTGTTACTCCGTCCGCCAATACGGTTCATTGCAATAGCCAGCGTTTCGTGTGCCTCACGACTTATTGAACCATAAGACATTGCGCCGGTGACAAACCTTTTCATGATCTTTTCAATTGGTTCAACCTCTGCTATCGGAATTGGATTAGTTTTTATCCTTAACAATCCCCGAATGAAACCCGGACTGGCAGTATCGGCATTTACCCGGTTGGTATACTCTTTAAACTTTTTATAATTTCCGGTACTGGTGCTCCATTGTAAGAGAGAGATTGCTTCAGGATTCCAGGCATGATGTTCACCATATTTCCGATAAGAATATACTCCTTCGGTAAGGATATCCGGTTGCTGTTCCGAAATAAAAGCTTTTCTATGCGGGATAAGTACTTCCTCGGCAATCTCATTCATTCCTATACCACCGATTCTTGAAGTTGTTCCCACAAAATACTTATTTATTACATCAGTGTGAATACCAACAGCTTCAAAGATCTGAGAGGATCTGTAACTTCTGAGGGTACTGATTCCCATCTTGGACATAATTTTCAGAATGCCTTTATTTACTGCATTAACATAATTCTCCTCTGCCTTCTGATAGTCGAGCTGTATTGCCTTTCCTTTAATAAGCTTATCAATTACTGCAAAAGACATGTATGGATTAATGATACTTGCCCCATAGCCAAAAAGTAGTGCAAAATGCATTACCTCACGAGGTTCAGCAGATTCCACTACTATATCAATCTGCATCCTTTTGCGGGTTTTAATAAGGTGGTGATGAACAGCAGAGACTGCAAGTAACGATGGGATAGGTGCGGTGTTTTCACTAATACCACGGTCGGAGAGTATAATATAATTTTTCCCTTCATCGACTGCTTTTTCGGCATCTTTACACAATTGTTCAACAGCATCCTTCAGGCCTTCAGCGCCTTTCCCTGCATCAAAGTGCAATTGAAGGTTTGCCGCTGAAAATCCTTTGTACCTTAAGTTTTTGACAACCTGAAAATATGTATTGGATATTACAGGATTCCTGAACCGTACCATTTTTACATGATCCGGAGTTGTTTCAAGAAGGTTTTGCTGCAAGGATCCAAGATAACCAGACAGTGTCATTACAAGCTCTTCTCTTATCGGATCGATAGGCGGATTTGTAACCTGTGCAAACAACTGTTTGAAATAGTTAAATAACCTGTATGGTTTTTTTGACAACACTGCAATAGGAACATCGTTGCCCATCGAACCGAGTGGTTCCTTTCCTGTGGCAGCCATCTCTTTGATAATCTTGTCGGTATCTTCCAGTGAGTAATTAAAGGAAGTAATATATTTATCGTATTGATCTCCCATATCAGGTGACTCCTTATGGCTTGTCTCGATCTTTTCAAGTTTGACCATATTCTGTTGGATCCATTGTCCATAAGGATATTCTGCGGCCAACTCCGCCTTCAGCTCTTTATCGTAGAAAATCTTACCCAACTCAGTATCAACAAGAAGCATCTTCCCGGGTTTTAACCGTCCTTTCTCCCTGATCTCCTCAGGGGCAAATGTCTGAACACCCGCTTCCGATCCCATAACTATCAGATCATTTGTTGTAATGACATATCTGGAAGGACGAAGCCCGTTTCTGTCAAGCATCCCGCCAATATAACGACCATCAGAGAAGATCAGAGAAGCAGGACCATCCCACGGTTCCAGAAATGTAGAATGATACTTATAAAATGCCTTCAATTCAGGTGAGATGGGATTCTTATCATTTATTGATTCTGGAATCAGGACAGACATTGCATAAGGTAGTGATTTGCCACTCATTATCAGAAATTCTAACACGTTATCAAGCGATGCCGAATCACTCTTGTCAGGTTCAATAATCGGATACAACCTGGTAAGATCGCCCAGCTTCTCTGATTGAAGGATTGATTCTCTTGCTTCCATCCAGAATCGGTTTCCTTTTATTGTATTTATCTCTCCGTTATGTCCCAGCATCCTGAATGGCTGAGCCAGATCCCAGCTTGGAAATGTATTTGTACTGAATCTCGAATGAACCAGTGCTATTGCACTTTGTAATCGCTCATCATTAAGGTCGAGAAAATATTCGCCAAGTTGAATCGAGGTAAGCATACCTTTATATACAAGCACTTTTGTGGAAAGACTTGGTATATAGAAAAAACTCTTTTGTTTAAGGTTTGAATTGCGGATTGCGATTTCTGTCAGTTTCCTTATTATATATAATTTGCGCTCCAGATCTGCCTGCTGAACATCTGCCCCCAGAAGAATCTGAAGGATTTTGGGCTCTGCAGCACGGGATATCTCACCGATGACTGAATTATTGCGAGGGACTTCACGAAAACCGATCAGATTGACACCTTCTTCTTTAATTATAGTTGTAAGAATCTTCTGGCACTCAGCCGCGTCAGAACTATCCTGCGGAAAGAATATAAGTCCTGTTCCAAACTGTCCTTCCGGTGGAAGTGAATAGCCCTGGATAAGGTAAAAATCCCTGGGGACCTGTATCAGTACACCAGCGCCATCTCCAGTTTTACTATCGGCCCCTTCCGCGCCACGGTGAGACATATTAATGAGTATATCAAGCCCCTGCCTGATTATCGAGTGAGACTTTTTTCCTTTGAGATGTGCAACAAATCCAATTCCGCAACTTCCATGCTCAAACTCCTGACGGTACAATCCCTGCTGCTTTGGGCGTTCTTTTTTCATAATGATTGCCTTAATTATACTTCTGTTTTATACAAAAAAACCGTTCTCTGTGTTTGAGAGAACGGTCATCCCGAATCCGATATCAAACACCATTCTCAGTCAGTTTCAATTAACCTATTAATGAAGTGTAATATTATGGATTTAAAATTATTCATTTATTTTAATATATTCCGACAAATATACTACTTATTCTTTCAGATTGTCGTAAAAAACAATAAAATAATTAACAAAAAATTGAAAATATTTAAAAAGATGTAAACCTGTTAAATATCAATATACATATATTTATTATCAATATTCTCGTTTTCCAATAACATTTTTACACATTTTATTGTTACCTTGTAATTAATTAAATAAGAGTATATTTTTTTCAATCTCACATTTGATCAGATTTTTATGGAAAATCCCAGGAACCTTATAATTGTAATTTTTGGAGCTTCAGGAGATCTTGCTTCACGGAAATTGATCCCTGCAATATTTTCATTGAAAACTCAAAAACTAATGCCTGAAAAATATGCAATTTTTGGCGTAGGCAGGTCAAAACTCTCAACAGAAAATTTCAGAACAAAGATGAGCTCCGCAATCGTCTCATATTCTGAGGAAAAGGTTACTGACCAGAATCTTATTTCTGATTTTGTAAAGGATCTTTATTATCATGCTTTGGATAATAATTCAGAGATTGGGTATTCGGGGTTGAAGACCTTCTTAACGGAAGTTGATAATAAATATGGAATCGGTGGCAACTATATTTTTTATATGGCAACTCCACCAAGTACGTATGAGGTTATTGCTGTAAATCTGGCAAAATCGGGGCTGTGTGATCAGGGAAATGGGTTCCGGAGAATAATAATTGAAAAGCCATTCGGATATGATCTTGAGTCAGCCAGGAAACTAAACAAGACATTGCATGACCTGATTTCTGAAGATCAGATCTTCAGGATTGATCATTATCTTGGAAAGGAAACCGTTCAGAATTTGCTGGTAACAAGATTCGCTAATGGAATGTTTGAACCACTCTGGAATAGAAATTATATTGACCGGATCGAAATAACTTCAGCAGAAAATATAGGAGTTGGGGAGAGAGGTGGTTATTATGATGGTTCAGGCGCTTTGAGGGATATGGTCCAGAATCATCTGCTTCAGATGGTTGGAATGACAGCAATGGAGCCACCTTCATCACTTGATGCCAATGCTATCCGTAATGAAGTATTAAAGGTTTTTCAGTCGTTACAACCTATCAGGGAGGAAGATGTACCAAACCAGGTTATCAGGGGACAATATACAGGATCGCTTATCCGCGGGGAGTGCGTTACCGGTTATAGACATGAGAAAGGTGTCGCAGTTGATTCCAGAACAGAAACGTATGTAGCGATAAAGTTCTTTATTAACAACTGGAGATGGGGTGGAGTTCCTTTTTATATGCGTACAGGAAAAAGGCTGCCAACGCGCGTTACTGAGATTGTCATACATTTTAAACAAACACCTCACCATCTGTTTCGTAGAGATTCCGGGAAACTATCTTCTAATCAGTTGATTATACGTATTCAGCCTGATGAGGGCATTCTGCTTAAATTTGATATGAAAGAACCAGGAGCCGGATTTAATGTGAAGAATGTAAATATGGATTTTCATTATAAAGACCTTGCTGATACCCGTGTCCCTTCTGCGTATGAGAGGTTACTACATGATGTTATGGAGGGAGATTCGACTCTATTTTCACGAGACGATGAAGTTGAAACAGCCTGGAAATTTCTTGAACCAGTCCAGAAGGCGTGGGCAAATAACAAAGCAATCAAAATCTTTGGTTATCCCGCCGGTACATGGGGACCTGAGCATGCAAATGAGTTGATCGAAGGGGAGGGATTAACCTGGAGATATCCATGTAAAAACCTGGCGGATGAGGAACTTTATTGCGAATTGTAAACGGTGTACCCATATAACGGCATAACGAAATTGGATAAAATTGTAAAAATATTCCTTACACCTTATGATTTAGCAATTAAATTTGCGGATGAGATGGTTAATATGATAAAGGAATCGGTAAAGAATACTAAACCTTTTACCATAGCTTTATCCGGAGGCTCCACTCCTGAAATAGTATTTAAGATGCTTGCAGAAAATTATGCACAGTCTGTACCCTGGGAATATGTCCACTTCTTCTGGGGAGATGAGAGATGTGTACCTCCTGATAATTCTCAAAGTAATTTTGGAATGACAATGCGCAAATTACTCTCTAAGATTGAAATACCTTCCCTGAACATTCACAGGATAAAGGGTGAAGATGATCCTGAAAAAGAAGTTTCCCGTTATTCAGAGGAAATTTTACTCAATACCGGAAAAAGAGAGGGAATTCCGGTATTTGATCTTGTGCTCCTTGGTTTAGGTGAGGATGGACACACAGCTTCTATTTTTCCGGGACATCTGGAGTTGATGAAATCTGATAAGATATGCGAAATAGCATTTCATCCTGTTACTCTTCAAAAAAGAATAACACTTACGGGAAGGGTGATAAACAATGCTGAGACTGTTACTTTTCTTGTCACGGGAAAGAAGAAAGAGGCGATTGTTGAAAAGATATTAAAAAATAAACCTTCAGATCAAAACTATCCGGCATCTTATATTGTTCCTGTCTATGGCCGGCTATATTGGTTCCTCGATAAGGAAGCCGGGGGGCATAATAACCGTTGAATGCTCTCAAAACATAATTGTGGTATCAGTATTGAATGATTTTTTTTATATTTGGGATAACTTTTTATTCACTTAAAATAAGTAGCCATGTCACACGAAAAAGCTAAAGAACAGACAAAGAACAAGAAAGAACCTACAAAGAATCTGAAAGAGAAGCGCCTCGCTAAAAAAGCTAAAAAAGAAGAAAAGAAAAGGCAGTAAAAAATTATATAAAAAAGTCCCGCTCCAGGCGGGACTTTGAATAATAAATCTTGGTATGGATAAACTAAGCTAGTCTTACGTCTACTGCATTAATTCCTTTTTTACCTTCCTGAAGTTCAAATGTAACTTCATCATTCTCTTTTATCTGATCTTTAAGACCTGATACGTGTACGAAATATTCATTATCAGAATCTGCATCTTTAATGAATCCGAATCCTTTTGATACGTTGAAAAATTTCACTGTTCCTTTGTTCATTTTATTCTATTTTTAAATTAATGGCGCAAGATAGTTATTTAATTTGAAATAATATAAGTTATTTTAGAATATTCATATATTTAAAGAATCAGTACATTCAAACAAAAATCTGAAAAGGGAATGCAGCAGAACACTTTTCTTTACAGAAAATATTAAATCAGAACAATCAACACTAAATATATTTACTTTTATCGCTTTATTTATTCAGACTACAATAATTATGAAAAGGTCATTTATTCTTTGGTTGACATTATTGTCTTACGCCTTTAATGTTTTTGGACAGGTCAACTTTCAGACTGTCGCGGAAAAATCTGATTTTAAATCAACCTCAGATTATAATGATGTTAGAATTTTTATTGATCATTTGAGAAAATCATCACATTATATCAGGACAGAGAGTATTGCCACTTCAGTCGAAGGAAGGGAAGTCCCACTTTTGATAATTGGAAATCCATTACCTAAGTCTCCAAATGACCTGGTTAATGATAAAAGGATTGTCGTCTATATTCAGGCAGATATTCATGCAGGTGAAGTTGAAGGTAAGGAGGCTACGTTGATGTATGTCAGAGATCTGCTCTCGGAGAAGAACCCTGAAATGCTTAAAAACATTGTCCTTCTTATCTGCCCGTTATTTAACCCAGATGGAAATGAGAAGATCAGCCCTCTTAACAGAACCTATCAGAATGGTCCGGTAAATGGAGTAGGAGTGAGATATAATGGCCAGTTTCTTGACCTTAACCGGGATGCAATGAAGGCTGAATCGCCTGAAGTAAGAGGAGTATTAAAAAATGTGTTTGACAAATGGGATCCTGCTGTTTTCATGGATTGCCATACAACCGATGGATCCTACCATATAGAACCGACAACCTTTACATGGATGGTTAACCCGGATGGCGATAATTCATTAATAACTTATATGCGCGAAAAGATGATGCCGGATATGTCGAAGACACTCTCTGGTAAATATAAGGTCGAAAACTGTTTTTATGGTGAATTCTACGATATGATGGATCCTGACAAAGGCTGGGTGCTGGATGCTTCCGAACCTCGTTACCTGAGCAACTATTACGGGATAAGAAACAGGCTGGGGATTCTTAATGAAAATTACGTTTATGCTGATTTCAAATCGCGGGTCATGGGTTGTTATTATCTGATACACTCTTTGATGGATTATGCCTCTGTTCATAAATCGGAAATAGAAAAGATGTTAAAGGACGCTGATAAAAGGACAATAGCACGAGGTACTAATCCTGCTGTAACTGATTCTTTTGCAATTGAGTACAAGGTACGTCCTTTGCCGGAAAAAGTCACTGTCAAAACGTATGAAGCTGAGCTTATTAACGATGCTGACGGTAGAAAGAATTACAAAAGGACCGACAGACGGAAGGATGTCACAATACCTTATTATATTGATTATTATCCAACCAGAAATGTGAAATTTCCTTTTGCTTACCTTATTACTACTCACGATCCGGCTATAACTGATATCCTGAAGGTACATGGTATTAGGATAGAAGAACTGTCATCTGATACTAAAATTAATGTTCAACGCTTTGAAATAAGCGAGCTTAAAGGAGCAACGAAGCTAAACCAGGGGCATTATACTAATTCTATCAGTGGAAAGTACATTAGTGGTCAGATTGATTTCCCTGCCGGTTCCTTAGTAGTAAGGACTGCTCAACCGCTTGGGAATCTGGCTGCATATTTGCTTGAACCCCAGTCGAATGATGGGTTGGTAGTATGGAATTATTTTGACCGTTACCTTGTACCTCAGTGGGGTACGGGTTATAATCCGTTTCCGGTCTATAAAATTCTGAATAACACCGAAATAAAAACAAAACTTATAATGTAATAAATATTTTTTTCTCACCTTTGGTAAGGAAAAAACAAGGCAATATATCTTAACATGAGAAAATGGCGAGTTGAAGATTCGGCTGAATTGTATAACATAAACGGATGGGGAGTTGATTACTTTTCCATAAATCAGAAAGGAAACGTTATTGTTACTCCGAAGCGAAACGGAATGTCGGTTGATCTTAAAGATCTTCTTGATGAATTGATCTTATCCGATGTATCCACCCCGGTACTGGTAAGATTCCCTGATATTCTGGATGATCGTATCATAAGTATATCGAAATGTTTTAAATCGGCTTCAGAGGAGTACGGTTACAAGGCTCAGAATTTTATTATCTATCCGATAAAGGTGAATCAGATGAGGCCTGTTGTTGAGGAGATTGTAAGCCATGGGAAAAAATTTAACATAGGTCTTGAGGCAGGTTCAAAACCTGAACTTCATGCGGTGATTGCCATTAATACTGATCCGGAATCCCTGATAATCTGTAATGGGTATAAAGATGAAGATTATATTGAGCTGGCACTTCTTGCACAGAAGATGGGCAAGCGAATATTTCTGGTAGTTGAAAAACTTAATGAACTTAAGCTGATTACATCAATTGCAAAACGACTGAAGATAAAGCCAAATCTTGGGATCAGAATTAAGCTCGCCAGTGTTGGTAGCGGAAAATGGGAAGATTCAGGCGGAGATATAAGCAAATTCGGATTGACTTCGAGCGAACTGCTTGAAGCCATTGATTATATTGAGAAAAATAAGATGAAAGATTGTGTCAAGCTCATCCATTTTCATATTGGCAGCCAGGTCACAAAAATCAGGAGGATTAAAATAGCCCTTCGTGAAGCATCTCAATTCTATGTTCAGCTCAGGTATCTTGGCTTCAATGTGGAATTTGTTGATATCGGCGGTGGATTGGGTGTTGATTATGACGGAACAGGTTCTTCAAACAGCGAAAGCAGTGTTAATTATTCGATTCAGGAGTATGTAAATGACTCCATAAGCACGTTTGTCGACGCGAGTAATAAAAACAACATTCCTCATCCTAATATCATAACCGAATCAGGCCGGTCGCTAACAGCACACCACTCCGTTCTTATCTTCGAGGTTCTGGAGACTACAACAGTTCCCTCGTGGGATAATGAGGACCTTCTTAATGATTATGACCATGAACTTGTGAAGGAACTTTTCCCTTTATGGGATAATTTTAACCAATCGAGAATGCTCGAAACATGGCACGATGCTCAACAGATAAGGGAAGAAGCTCTTGACAGATTCAGTTTTGGACTTATTGATCTGAAAACCAGGGCCCAGATCGAAAGATTATTCTGGTCCATAGCCCGGAAAGTTTATCAGATGGCTAATGTAACCAAACATGTACCCGAAGAGTTGAGACAGATCTCCAGAATACTGTCCGACAAATACTTCTGTAACTTCTCACTGTTTCAGTCGCTACCTGATGCATGGGCTATTGATCAGATTTTTCCGATTATGCCGATACACAGACTGAATGAGGAGCCTTTACGCACTGCTACTATCCAGGATATAACCTGCGATTCTGACGGGAAAATCGACAACTTCATTTCAACCCGCAATTCTTCGCATCATTTGCCTGTTCATTCACTCAGAGGAAAAGAACCATATTATCTCGGAGTTTTTCTGGTCGGCGCATATCAGGAAATCCTTGGAGACCTTCATAACCTGTTTGGTGATACAAATGCTGTTCATGTATCTGTTAACAGTAATGGCTATAAAATCGATCAGGTAATTGATGGAGAAACGGTTGCAGAAGTACTTGATTATGTTCAGTATAACTCAAAAAAGATGGTACGAACTGTTGAATCGTGGGTAACAACCTCTGTTAAAGCCGGTATTATTACTCTTGAGGAGGGTAAAGAGTTTCTCTCAAATTATCGGTCAGGGTTGTATGGGTATACATATCTTGAATAAGGGTAACTAATTTTCTGACAATGTCTGGTGATTTTAAGATTTATTTATTAATTTGGTGTCTTAATTCTCAATTTACTGATCGTTAATTAATAACCTATTAATTCTTTCTACTATGAGTGAAAACACCTTTGATGTTAATGCTTTTATTCAGGAATCAAAAGATGTCCTGGTAAATCCTAAATCTTACTTCTCGACAATGAAAACCACGGGAGGTATCACCGAACCTTTGATCAAGGCAGTAATTTATGGTGCAATTGCAGGGGCAATAGCATTTATATGGAGTCTTCTCAAAATTGGCGTAATGTCAGGCGGAATGTTTGGCGGAGCAATTGGAGTAATGGTCTTTATCTGGTCAATTGTTGGCGCTATTATAGGCTTGTTTATCGGTGCAGTGATATTACTTGTTATATCTTCAATTTGCAAAGGGAATACAGACTTTGAGGCTAACGTAAGAGTAACAGCTGCTATTATGGTAATTATGCCCATAAGTGCATTTTTTGGCTTTGCAGGTCACTTTAATCTTTATCTTGGTGTAATAGTAGGTCTGGTTGTCAATCTATTTGGCTTATGGCTTCTTTATAACGGACTCATTGAAGCGCTTAAAGCGAATCCTGAAACAACCAAAATTGTATCGTATGTCTTAGTCGCAATTATCGTAGTATTTATATTGATTGGATTTGGTGCGAGCAGAAGGGCTAATCAGTTTATGAATGATTTTAACAATAGAGATGTTAAAGAGATGCTGAAAGATTCACCTAAGAATTAGAATAATATAAATTATCGGATGCCAGGTTTCGACAGATAATGTTTTTATCGGACCTGGCGTTCCTTTTTTAAATACAGAACTGAAAAAAATTATTATGAATTCATCTCTGTTGATATTGTCGCTCTTGATAAGTACCGGTCTGATTGCCCAGAAAGTAGATATGAATCTCTGTAAATGGCATCTTCATGATAATGTTGAAAAGTCTGATTATCAGCTTATAAAGAAGGCAGCACTTTATTATTTTCTGTCAAATGACAACGACAATATTTATATCGATATGAAGATTGAAGATCCTGGAGTTCGGGATAAGATTTTGAAAGAGGGGCTTATAATCTGGATCAACATGGATGGAAAAACTCTGAAAAAGATGGGTGTACGGTATCCGATCGGGGCTCAAAGTCCTACACCTCTTTCATTTGCAAACACCATAGAACTTATCGGGTTTACTAATGAACAGAAAAAACACTTTCCATCCGAAAATCCTGACAATTTCAGAGGTTCGGTCAGATATAATGATGAGGGTATTTTATACTATAAAATGATAATGCCGATTGCTAAACTACCCATCAGAAACTCGAAAGAGGGTAATGGAGCAATGCCTTTTTTACTGGGTATCGAATATGGTTTCTCATCTTCACTTCACACTATAGACAATTCCCGTGGCAGAATAACCGAATTACACTGGATTAAGAATGTCAAACTTGCAACTTCAAAGTAGTTTTTATATGAAAAAATGGGTGTTCTCCAGAAATATTTTTGTGGTTCTTATCTATAGAATCCTTCTTATTATGGTCCTTTTCTCCTTGTGCCGAATAGGATTCTTCATGTTTAATTCCAAAATGTTTCCGGGTGTCACAATGATTCAACTATTAACCATCCTGAAAGGTGGTTTGATGTTTGATATTTCTGCTGTGGTATATATAAATATGCTTTTCATTCTTTTACATATTTTCCCTTTCGAAGTCCGCTACAAAGATGTTTATCAGTTAATTCTGAAGTATATCTTCTTTATAACAAACGGTATTGCCATTGCTATGAACGGTATGGATTTTGTTTATTACAGGTTTGTTGAAAAAAGAGCAACTGCAGATGTTTTTAAAACATTCGAGCATGAGACAAACCTGATAAAGCTGTTTTTCAGATTTCTGTCAGACTATTGGCCGGCAACACTTTTTACTTTTTTTGCATGGTTTCTTATGGTCTATTTCTATAACCAGGTGAAAGTTGAAAAGCCAGGGAAAGTCAATAAGATCGTATATTATTCTGTTAACATACTTATGATCCCTCTGGTAATTGCACTGGTGATTGGGGCAGCAAGGGGTGGTTACAAACATTCCACACGTCCCATTACAATCAGCAATGCCGCCCGTTATGTCGAGTCACCACGCGATGTCGCAATTGTCTTAAATACGCCTTTCAGTATCTTCAGAACTTTTAATAAAAAAGCCCTGGTTAAATATAAATTCTTCGATGATGAGAAACTGAATAATTTATACAACCCGATCCATATTCCTTTGAAGACCAAGCCTTTCACCAGGGATAACGTTGTAATAATTATTCTTGAGAGTTTTGCCAGAGAATATATTGGATCGCTGAACCATAGCCTTGAGGGTGGTACATATAAAGGTTATACTCCTTTCATAGATTCCCTTATTAGTGTCAGTCTTACTTTTGATGTCTCCATTGCAAACGGGAAAAAATCCATTGATGCCATGCCGTCAATTCTGGCATCAGTACCCTCCCTGGAAACACCCTATACAATTTCTCATTATGCTAATAATCAGATAGACGGACTTCCCGCGTTACTTAAAAGGAAAGGATACTATTCCGCATATTTCCATGGCGCTCCTAACGGATCGATGGGATTTGATTCATTCGCAAAGATGGCAGGATTTGATAATTACATTGGGCTTAATGAGTATCCGGAAAAAGCTGATTTCGATGGTGTATGGGGAGTTTGGGATGAACCGTTCTTTAAATTCTTCGGAGAGAAAATGAATAGTTTCAAACAACCATTTTTAGCTTCTATCTTTTCTGTTTCATCTCATCATCCGTTTAAAGTTCCTGTAAAATATACCGGCAAATTCAAAAAGGGTTCTGCTCCAATTCTGGAAGTAGTCGGATACTCCGATTTTGCATTGAAAGAATTTTTTAATGAGATCTCAAAAGCCCCATGGTTTAAGAATACACTTTTTGTTATTACTGCTGATCATACAAATGAATCAGTACATAAGGAATTCCAGAATAATTTTGGTTCTTACAGCATTCCTATTGTATTTTTTAAAGCCGGAAGCGATCTCAGAGGTATAAAGAATCGGATAGCTCAACAAATAGATATTATGCCCACCGTGTTAAGCTATCTGAATTATGACGAAGATTATTTTGCCTTTGGGAACAATCTCCTCGACGATTCGTATGAATCATTTGCATTTAATACCTCTGGTAGTACATACCATCTGTATATGAAAGATTATATTCTGGAAATGAGTGATAATATTCCGATAGGATTGTTTAATTATAAGACAGATCTATTTCTTGTAAATAATCTTCTTGGCAGGAATCCGGATCTTCAATTACAGATGGAGGATAAACTGAAAGCTATCATTCAATCGTATAACACCAGACTTGTAGATAATAATATGATAATAAAAAAAACGGATTAAACAGAATTATTTAGTAAATTAAACTTTTTTTGAACCTTTTATTTTTAATAAAAAAGTCAAGCTATGAATTCACGTCGTAAGTTTTTAAAGTTAGCAGGAACAGGAGTTCTTGCGGCAGGAGCATCTTCATTATATGCATTTCCAAGGATGCCTGTCACTGTTGATAAAGCGGTCAACACTTTCACTATTGGTATGGCCGGATATACATTCAGGGAATTCACTGTCGAAAAGACTATCGAGATGATGAAGAAGATCGGTGTCGCCAATCTCTCTCTGAAAGATTTTCATCTGCCAATGAACAGTACACAGGATAAAATCAATACAGTTCTTGAAAAGTTTAAATCCGCCGGAATTCATGTTTATACAGTCGGTGTTGTTTATATGAAGACTAAGGAGTCTGTTGATCAGGCTTTTGAATATGCGAAAATGGCAGGGGTCAAAATGATTGTCGGGGCGCCAGATTATGAGCTTCTTCAATATGTTGAGAAAAAGATAAAGACTTACGATTTTAAAATGGCAATTCATAATCATGGTCCTGACAATCCTTTATACCCTAATGCCACAGATATTTGGAATCATATTAAGACTCTTGATGCACGAATTGGAATTTGTATCGATATAGGACATACCACACGTGATGGAGAAGATCCAACTGTAGATATATTAAAGTATAAATCAAGAATTTACGATATTCATATTAAGGATGTTGATAAGGCAGCAAAAGAGGGTAAAACTGTTGAGATGGGTCGAGGTATCATCGACATTCCAAAAGTTGTAGATACTCTTCGGAAAATAAAGTACACCGGATCATGCAGCCTTGAGTTTGAAAAAGACATGAAAGATCCACTCGTGGGAATAGCTGAATCTATTGGATATTTCAAAGGAGTGATGGCCTGTAAATAATGATCTTTTAGTATTTCTTGAGAAGATCAAGTAATTTGCTATCCAGTTTATGGCCGTACCAGTCAGTATAGTTTACATCGGCTCTTCCGGAATCAAGAATACCAAAATCACCCCGGAAGTTCCATAGTGCATAACCTATACCATTTTTTGTCAGGATGTCAACAACATCCCCGAACCATGCAAGGAATATTTCATGCGGTGTTTTTTTCCAGCATCCGCATTCCCCACAATGGACGCCTACTCCTTTGTCTAAAAGTGCGATCCATGGTTTGTAAATCTCTTCCAGCTGTTCCTTTCCATAGTATTTACCTTCAATTGTTCCCGGCCATACGGGAGCAGGCGCCTTGGAAGGGTCTTTCCAAACCCATGGAGCCTGATAATGTGAGATTAGTCCCGGCCAGTAACCACGGCAACTCTGCGCAATCCTCAGATCAATCAGTTCCGGGATAACATTGTTACCGCCTCCATTGCCATCGGCTATAATGAGGCGATTGGGGCTGACAGCTCTTATTGCTTTGGTAGCACCATCAGCAACTTTATGGTAGATATCGCCAGGTACAAGACCTTTTTTAGCGAACTGATCATTCATGTCTTCAATAAATGCGGGTTCATTGAGCAGGTCAAAACTTAATTTCTCAGAAGAAATACTTTTATAATGCTCGGCCCACATTCCCCAATGAAAATTAAAGGCATCCTGAGCTCCTTTATCTTTCCATAGGTTAAACGGTTCGTGGAAACCGGCGTTTATACAATATCCCGGGCCCCTGTGGAGGTTAAGGCTGACATGCAACCCATGTTTATGGGCCATAAATATCAGTTGATCAATTTCATCCAGGACTTTTTGGTTAATCTTATATATATCATCAATTACTATATCTTTTGTGCGGTCAAACGAAAGATATCTTGGGTATGCCATTGGCAGCCTGACAAAATCAAAGCCCCAGTCGGCCATCCACTTGAAATCATCCTCTGTTGTTTTGTTTGATTCATTGTTTCCTGGCAGAGATGGTGAAAAATAATCAAGCAGGTTAAATCCTTTCCACCTTGGCAATAAATTCTTTGTTGCTGACGGACTTACTGCAAAAGCAGCTTTTCCTCCCAATGTCAGTGCGGTGGCAGCTAAAGTCGTATTCCTGATAAAGAGACGGCGATTAATTTTATTTTTATTCATTTCATACAAGGTTTTATGATCCTAAATTTATGGTATTATTTTGGTTTTCTGAAACAATCTCAGGAATATCAATCCTGCCGTCTGTTAATTCGTATCTTTGCAGAATGAAAAATGAAATAGAAATACCTATTCAGAAGGAAGAGGATTTTGTAGCTGCAAATATTCGCAGAGACAAGTATTCTCAAACCAGGGATTTACAGGCTCAGGAGTTTAACACAGCAATTGCCAGCAGGCTTCTGTCAAAAGACAAAAATCAGGTTAAATGTGAAAAATGCGGTAAAGAATTTGTGACTGATACAAGCACAAAAGATTTATTGAAATGTCCTGATTGCAGGTAAGATGTAGAAACCTGATGGATTTTTGATTGATTAAAGCACTTTCACTTTATTCTTCGATGCCTGTTGCAACCTGCTTTGGTCAGAATTGTTTCGGGACTAAATTTGAGGTTCACGGATTTTAAAAATAAGGATTTATAAAGACCGGAGATTATCTGTTCATAAGTTCGTGTCTTATAAATTGGTAACTTTGGCTGGACGTTTAATTGGCATCATGAATAAGAAACTAATGATTTTTGGAGCAATTCTGCTCTGTGGTGTAATTTTCATTGCAGTACAACTAATATTTTTTAAAACTTCATCACCTGACAGAGAAGTTCTGAAGTTTGCAAAGGAGATGAGCAAGCATTGCCCTGCAATGGTTGATGTGGAAACAAGGCTTGATAAAGTGAATGCACTTGCAGATAATAGTCTTCATTTTGATTATACACTAATTTATCGTGATAAGGATTCATTGTCTATTGGGAACCTTAAGAAATTTATGGAGCCGGAGATTCTGAATAAGATTAAAACATCACCTACCTTAAGTAAATACCTTAATAAAGATTTGACCTGGATTTATTCCTATTAATGATAAAGATGGTGATTTTATATTTCAGATTACCTATACACCGGAACAGTTAAAATGAATAGACTTGAGTGGCGGTGCGGACGGGAATTCAACACCAATCAGTATAAATCTTAGCTTCTTGTTCTCTGAGAAGATTGTGGTATGATTTTTTTATTTCATCAGGAATGAAACTGATATCGATAAAGTCATGCCATTTAATGAAAGAAGCTTTGATTTATTGAACATATTTTCAATGGCTTTATTATAACTATATTAGACACAACCTTGAACCTTATATAATCTCAAAAAATGGAAAAACAAACCTTAGTCAGGCTTAATTCATCTTTTGAAGAATATGCTTATGAGCAAGATGGAATAGAATACTGGCTTGCCCGTGAATTACAGGATTTATTGGGTTATGCAGATTGGCGCAATTTTTCAAACATTATTGATAAAGCCAGAGAAAGCTGCAAAACCTCAGGGGAAGCGGTTTCCGATCATTTCGTTGACGTCACCAAAACGATCGCTATGCCGAAGGGTGCCAGCAAGGATGTGCCTGACATTATGCTTACCCGCTATGCGTGTTACCTGATTGCACAAAACGGTGACCCAAAGAAAGAACAAATTGCGTTTGCGCAAAGCTACTTTGCTATTCAAACACGTAAGCAGGAATTGATGGAAGAGCGTATCCGACTTATGGAACGCCTTCATGCCCGTGAAAAGCTGGCAACCACAGAAACAGAATTGTCTAAAAATATTTATGAACGAGGCATTGATAATAAAGGCTTTGCAAATATCAGAAGTAAAGGAGACTGGGCTTTATTTGGAGGCAATAACACCAGTGCCATGAAACGTAAGCTGGGAATAGCGGAAAACAGACCATTAGCCGATTTTTTGCCAACAATAACAATCTCGGCAAAACAGTTGGCCACCGAAATTACCAATTTTAATGTACATAGTAATAATATGAGAGGTGAAACAAAAATTACCAGTGAACATGTTAAAAACAATTTTGATGTAAGAGCACTTTTAGGAAAAAGCGGCATAAAACCCGAACAATTACCAGCTGAAGAGGATATTAAAAAACTTGAACGGAGGGTGAAAGCCGGAGATAAAGAAATTGCTAAAAAAAAGCTAACCCCGCGTAAAAACAAATAATGGTTCTTATGTAAAAAGATTGGGAAATAAAAAAGTTGGGGGATGTTTGTGACCACATTACAGACGGAAGTAACTTTTCACCAAAATCATCAAACGAAGATGCGTATCCATACATAACGGTTAGAAATATAGACGATGATATAATTGATTTCAGAAATTGCAAATTTATTAATAAAGCCAATTATGAATTATTGCTTAAAAATGGGTGTAAACCTAATAGAGGAGACCTGCTTTTTTCAAAGGATGGAACAGTAGGGAAAGTTTCCTTGGTTGATTTTGAAAAAGATTTTGTTGTTCTTTCCTCCTTGGCAATAATTAGACTTAAGAGAAGTAATATGTTGCCGCCTTTATTAAAGTATCTTTTAAAAAATCCTGATTTTCTTCAAAAGGTAATTGGAATGAAAACTGGTGTTACAATATTAGAAGAATTATTCTCAAAAATCTAAAGCTAATTGAAATCAGTTTTCCAAAATCACTCCCAGAACAACAACGCATTGTTGCCATTTTAGATGAAGCCTTTGCTGCTATAGCGAAAGCTAATACCGAACAAAATCTCAAAAACGTCAAAGAACTATTTGAGAGTTATTTACAGAGTGTGTTTTCGAAAAATGATATCAACAAATACTCAATGATCTGGAAGAACTGAAAAAATCAATATTGCAAAAGGCATTTAATGGCGAATTGATTGAATAAAAAATGAATTATAATCCAAATATACACCACCGCAGATCTATCCGGTTAAAAGGATATGATTATTCACAAGCGGGATTGTATTTTATAACCATCTGTTGTGAGGATAGGGAATGTAGATTTGGAAAAATTGAAAACGATAAAATGGTTTTAAATGAATTAGGTGACATTGCATATAATGAATGGATCAAATTATCGGAAAGGTTTTCAAATTGGGAATTGGATTGTTTTCAAATAATGCCAAATCACATGCACGGAATCATTGCATTGAACACGATAGGGGCAGGGTTCACCCCTGCCCCTATGAATGGCGCAATCCCGGTTCAAAACGATAAATGGCAACCGGTTCAAAATGATAAAGGGCAACCGCGAGGATTGCCCCAACGGGAGATTATTGAGGATAATATAAGGACGGGGGCAAGCCCCGTCCCAACGGTTGCGGGAATTGTAGGCGCGTACAAATCATTGGTGGCAAATAATTGTTTAAAAATATTCAAATCGAAAAATGAAATAATGGGAAAATTGTGGCAACGCAATTACTACGAAAACATTATTCGTAATGAACAATCATACCAAAACATTTCGGATTACATAATTAGTAACCCTGCAAAATGGCATGATGATAAAAATTTTATGAAATGAACGAAGCAGAAATAGTGAAGACCCTTGGAGGAAAATTAGGGGTTTTATGATAATTAAGATTATTGGTATCAGATTTTTGTTTCGGATACGGCTCATTTGTAGTTCGCTAATTATAACGCATCTCAGAAATGGTTTCTTATTTATTTCTGTCTTATTGGTTGGGGCTGTTAGAAATGGCAGCCTTTTTGTTAAGTAGCGCTTCTTT
>JANYIW010000400.1 GCA_025358645.1 Bacteroidales bacterium | reverse complement strand
AGAGAGACCCTTTTTGGCAAGGACCATAGTGATCGCTGCCGTCAAGGTGGTCTTACCATGGTCAACGTGACCAATTGTACCAACATTTACGTGCGGTTTCGACCTGTCAAATTTTTCTTTTGCCATAACTCCAAGCGTATTTAATTAAGTTTATCTATAATCAATTATAAATCAAGTTTCCTGTTGAGCCGGAGGGGGGAATTGGACCCCCGACCCCTTCCTTACCAAGGAAGTGCTCTACCGCTGAGCTACTCTGGCCTCAAAAAGTGAGCGGGAGACGGAACTCGAATCCGCGACCCTCAGCTTGGAAGGCTGATGCTCTACCAACTGAGCTACTCCCGCCTGACATTGTCCAAAGAGACCCGTAGACTCATTTTCCAAATTTTCGAGTCTACCACTTCCGATCCGTTTGATGTGGGGAGAGCAGGATTCGAACCTACGAAGGCATTCGCCAGCAGATTTACAGTCTGCCCCAGTTGGCCACTTTGGTATCTCCCCAATTAAACAGAGTCTTACTCCTAAGACACACACTTACAAATCTTTCAAGAGCCGATGAAGGGATTCGAACCCCCGACCTGCAGATTACAAATCAGCTGCTCTGACCAACTGAGCTACATCGGCAATTTAAAGAACGCCCCGTGGGTGCATAATCCACCCTTAAAAAACGGTTTGCAAATGTATGAATTTAAATTTTATTTTTCAAAATAAATCTATATATTTTTATAAATAGAATTATCACTCTCCTCTCTTCTTCTGTTTATGCTTGGTAATCTGTACTTTAAGTGCATCTATAGCCTCATCGGTTGATTCTTCAAATGTTTTGCTTTGCTTCTTTGCAAATAAAGGTCCACCCGGTAACTCCAGCTTAATTTCGCTAATTTTGTTCTCACGATCCTGATCCTTATCAAGCCTGAGATATACTTCAACATTAACAATATCTTCACCGAACTGGGTCAACTTTTCCAGTTTCTGATGAACAAAGTCGATTAGCTTTTTGTCGGCATCGAACCGGACTGAATGAATCTGAATGTTCATAGTAGTACCTCCTGATTATTTGATTAATATTTAAGCCCTCGGATGAGCTTGTTTATAAACTTTTTTGAGCTTTTCAAAGGTGTTGTGTGTATAAATCTGTGTCGCAGATAAGTTTGCATGTCCCAGTAACTCCTTAATTGAATTAAGATCAGCGCCGCGATTGAGCATATGCGTTGCAAACGTATGCCGCAAAATATGCGGACTCTTCTTTTCAATTGTGGTTACAAAAGCAAGATAGCTATTTACTGTAGTATAAACATATTTATCGTACAACTTGTTTCCCTTATTGGTAATAAAAAACCAACCATTGTCTGCCATTGTCACATTCTCATTCCTGACCTTTATATAATCTTTCAATCTTTTAATAAATGGTATTACTAATGGAATAATTCTTTGCTTATTTCTTTTTCCTGTAACTTTCAAGGATCCTTCAACCATATCTACATCATTATCCCTTAATCCGATTAATTCAGATCGCCTCATCCCTGTCACATAAAGAAGCTCAATGATAGTCCGGTTCCTTACACCTGCGAAACTATCTCCGAAACTATAATTATCAAGCAGTTTATTAATAGCCTCTTCGTCAATAAAAACAGGAAGACTCTTCTTTCTTTTTGGCAGAATAACCTTTTCAAGAGGATCGTTTTTCATTATACCCTCCTTCCTTAAATAGCGGTAAAATACTCTGAGGCAGGAAATTTTTCTGTGAACACTTACTGTTGAATAGTTATTATCTAGCATACTGACAATCCAGGCTCTTATATCGTGCGATGTTACCGGAACTGCGTCCTCTGGAAGTCCAAGTGAAAATAAAAACCGGTAAAACTGGTCCAGATCGTTTAAGTATGACCTTACAGTATGCAGTGAATACCGTTTCTCGATTTGAAGATATTGTAAGAATGATTCCTTATGGCTCATAAAGGAACCTTGTTATCTGTAACGTTTAAAAAAATAAAATGCTTCAGCGCGAATTACTCTTCGTTCTCTTGCATCTTTTGAACATAAACCGCCTTCTTAATTTCTTCTCTCCGGCGAACTGATGGCTTAATGAAAGCCTGACGTGAACGTAATTCGCGGATCACTCCGGTTTTTTCAAATTTTCTTTTGAACTTTTTTAAAGCTCTTTCGATGTTCTCTCCTTCTTTTAATGGTACAATGATCATAATAAGTATTTCAGTTTTTAATCGAGGCGCAAAGTTAGAAATAGAAAAAGTCTTTTCAAAACATTTGAGGAAATAATTTATTCCATATCGGTTTATTTTTGTTATTAAAATCATCAAAAGTAATTACGATTCAACATTTTTATATTTTCCGGATTACGCAGGGGAAGGTACAAAATGCAAAACTTTTCCCCCAATACACATCTTTCTTAAATGGTTTTTCTCTCTTCTGGACAACTGTCTGCAGAAAAAATCGTACTTATCCCAGCTTCATCAAATAAAACTAATCATCGAAATTAAGATACGGCCTCACTTTTGAAGCCTTCTCTGCTGTAATTAGCTTATTATCTGTAAGATCACCAATCCCGGTAATTCTGCCTTTTATCTCCCTGTACTTTAATATGGCTGTTACTTCATATTTTTCGAAATATGGAAAACGAGATAGTTCCTTATAACCAGCCGAATTCATACCGATCCTGGTAATCATCATTGAATCTGCAAAAACCCGTCCCTTTATCAACTCAAAAGTCTCTTCAGGCAACCCATAAACCTCTTTTAACTGGGCAATGCTGGCAAAACCTCCCAGTAAGCGCCTGTACTTTATGATCCTGGCTGATAAAACCGGACCAATCCCGGGAAGTTTTACAAGCGTTGCAGAATCGCTCATGTTGATATCAAATCCCGATACTTGTCTGATGTACTTACCCCTGACCTTCTGCAAGGTATCCTGCTTTAAGTTCACAAATGCAACAAGGTTTTCAGCTTTTGCGCTATCAATTCCATAAATCTTCTTAATATCTGAGGGTTGTCTGAATTTTCCTCCTTTGCTCCTGTAACTAAGTAAAGTTTTAGCCTCCTTTGCTGCAAGTCCGAGTTTTAAAAGTGTATCGAGCGATGCAGTATTGGGATCAAAAGAAAATGGTTCTGCATTTGACGCGCTAACATGTCCGGAAATTTCAGATTGATTTCCCGCATTTGAGACAATGCCTGTAACATCTTCAATGGCAATCTGGCTATCGGGGATGGTATATCTTAATCCGATTATCACAACTATTATTAAAAGTATGATAAAAGTTGATTTTCTTTCCCTTCGGGTAAAGCCAAACCAGTTCTTAATAGGTTCCCAGTTTAAATTCATTATAACAACAATGCAATGAGACATAAGCAAGATATGCAATTCTCAGGAAAAACCGTATAAAAATATCCTTATTTTTAGTTTTGGACTAATAATAAAGGGGCTGATTGAATATTCTGATCTCAGAATGGATATCCAATTCCGAGTACAATTGTGAAATCATCTCTCCGGTATGGCCCGTTCAAAATTATCCAGTGTGATGTTCCGTCAAGCAACGGATCACGAAGTTTCATACCTACATCAACCCTGGCTATAACAAACTTAAAGTCGAATCTGAATCCTGTTCCGGTACCAATGGCAATATCTTTATAGAACTTATTAAACCTGAATTGAGATCCGGGTCTTGCAGGGTCATCGTTATAGTTCCAGATATTCCCGGCATCAAGGAAAACTGCCCCTTCAAGTATCCAGAAAAGCTTAAACCGGTATTCAGCGTTTGCTTCCAGCTTGATATCTGCTGTCTCATTCAAAAAAACTTTGGTTGTATCGCCGGGTGGATGAGGGTTATATGAACCCGGACCAAGAGATCTTACCTGCCAGGCCCTTATACCATTCGCACCACCTCCGAAATATTGCTTTTCGAAGGGTACTGCACTTGAATTGCCATAAGGAATTGCTATTCCAAAAAAGCCCCGGTACACAATTGAACCTACATTATTAAATTTGTAATTATACCTGATATCAATGTCGGTCCTGACATATTGTGCGAATGGTTGCCCTAAGAAGTGATAGCTATTGACAATCTTTTGTAATCCCGACAAATCCTTTTGCACCGCGGATGAATCCTTTCGCGCTCCGGACAATTTATAAATGGCAGAAAGAAAATTTCCTGAAGTTTCAGCATTTAACCTGAGAAACCAGTAATCTCTTGAATTTTTAATTTTCTGGTTATTAAAAATAAATGAATAATTTCCGCCAAGGATCAAGACATCGGTATAACTACCCGTCTGATAAGTAGATGACAAGATCATAGCTTTAAATACCGGGTCGATAAAGGGAAGCTTAACGATATTAAACTGAATCGGGTTAAAAATATGTTCCTTGTAATTACCTGCCTTCCAGTTATAACCGAACGTAGCATTAGCTACAGTTCTTGTAAAAACTGGCAACTTCTGAAAGTTATAGGCTGCCATAATTGTAGTGTAAGGATTAAATTTTTTGACGAAGTTCTCAAATTTAAGAAATGGTACAATAAATTTGGGAAGTCTCAGGCTGGTCTCCAATCCATATTCCGAAGTACTTGACAGACGTTTATCTTTTTGAGCGTATGCTGCATAAGCTCCTTTCAATTTAGTACTAAACAGTTCCGCACCATGAAACAGGTTTTTATGCTGGTAGATCAGGTTTAGGGCGCCACCCAGGTTGCCAGCCGAGTTAGTTCCTTCAAGTTCGATTTTATAAGACTGCTGACTGAGAAGCGAAAGTTGTATATTACAATCGAGCTTCAGTTCCATTCCCTGAAGACTTTCATTATCCTTTGAATCATTATAGTTAATAATAACTAACCTATAGATCTTCAACGAGAGTAGGTGTGACTGAGTCTGTTCTGTATTTGTCACATTATAAACCGCTCCTGCTTTCAGATAAAGCGCCTTAATAATCAGATCATATTTTACCTCAGGTTTCTTCCTTGAAGTAATAAAGTAATATCCATTGTAATTGGTAGTATCAAGACTCTTTAAATATGCTTCTCCGCCCTCAAAAGCTTCCTTTGGGACAAAATCGGGGTAGATATAAATATTTTTGATTGTATAAACTGCAAAAGGGCGAGTGCTGATTCTGTTATTTGCATCAAGTCTGGTAAAATTCCTGACATCATATTTAAGATCTACCTGCCTGTTTCCTACGGTACTATCAACTTTATAAGAAATGTAATCGTTGGTGAATCCAAAGAAACCATGGTCTCTTATAAAACGCTCAAATCTTGTCCTTTCAGCCTGAAGAACATCAACATCGTAAGGTTTTCCTCTTTGAATAAGACAGTTCACGGAATCAAAAAAACAGAGGTTTCTGATATTGCTGTCACCAATCTCATAAGTCAGGTTTCGTATAGTATACGGCCGAAGCAAATCAACATTATAGTAGACATCCGATTTCCTGTTGATAGTATTAACTGTGTCTGAAACGTGTCCGTCAAAGTAACCCTTTGAAGTTACATAAGATTTAATCTGCTCCCTTGTTTTCGTTGTTAAATATGAATCGTAAATTACAGGCTCTTCTCCGATTTTTCTTAACCAGCCATGTGGCCACTTTTCTTTATTTATATTTGAAAGATTATACAAACCAAGGTGAAACCTTGTGCCAAATATCCGTTTATTAGGGACTTGTTTAATATAAGGTGTAAGGTCGCTCTTCTTTATACCCTCCTTATTTATACTTATGTGATTCTTATTGAGAAGACTCGCTCCGTCAGGCACATACTTAATTGGATTACAGGATGTTATAAAAAGTAAAATTAAGATTATAGAAAGATAAAACCCTCGTTGGCTTTGATTTATATATGTAATGGATTTTTTCAAAATCTTGCATAAAACTTAAACTCAAATATATCAATAATAATCTGAACTCAATGTGAAAAAAACTACCTTTCACAAGGCGCCTGGAAATCAATATTAGCTACGACTATGTGACATTTTTGCAAAATCAAAAATACTTTGAATGCTTTAATTTAAATTTGTTACAATTGCATTTGAATCTAAAAAGGAAAGAATGATCAGTAAGAACAAAATAAAATTCATAAAATCTCTTCAGAAAAAAAACGTAAGAGAGCAGGAGAAATTATTTGTAATTGAAGGAGATAAGCTTGTAAAGGAATTCTTAATTGCCAATGTCGCGATTAAAATGCTCGTGGCAAAACCTGAATTTCTCAATAGTCTACCTTCTGAACTCACCAACATTGTCAATGAAATTGAAAATGTAAATGATTATGAGCTTAAACAAATAAGCACACTGAAAACACCACATAATGCTCTTGCAGTTGTAGAAATGCCGGAACATGAAATGAATATATCAGAGATAATTAATCAATTTTGCGTAGCCCTCGACTTTGTTCAGGATCCGGGAAATTTGGGAACAATAATAAGAGCTGCAGGTTGGTTTGGAATAAAAAACATAGTTTGTTCCATGGATTGTGTTGATGTATATAACCCAAAAGTAGTCCAGTCAAGTATGGGTGCATTACTTCACGTTAATGTTTTCTATGGAGATCTTAAAAATCTATTTACTACAGCAATTAAAAACTCTGTCCCGGTATTTGGAACTATGCTTGAAGGCAATTCTGTCTATAATCAAAAGCTTGACAATAAAGGCATTATATTGCTGGGGAATGAATCAAAAGGTATTTCAGATGAATTAATTCCATTTATTACAGAAAAAATAAGAATCCCTAAATTCAGTACTGCCAAGGAAGGTATAGATTCATTAAATGTAGGAATGGCAGCCTCTGTGGTTTTTTCTGAGTTTCTCCGGAAATCGGGCAAAAGAACTGATTAATAAAATTATATTTGCTCAAATTTATGTAACAATGCCAAAGACAGATTTCAAAGTGTACAGCATCAGATGGATGATGCTTATTGTATATATGATAATGGTTGCGGTGAATCAACTATTATGGATCACATTTGCCCCGATCACCGGTGATGCAACAAAATATTATGGTGTTTCTGACCTCAGGATAGGTATACTTTCCATGTGTTTCATGATTGTTTACATAGTTGTTTCAATTCCGGCCTCATGGATAATTGATAAATTCGGCATTCGCATAGCGGTTGGGATAGGCGCTGTTTTTACAGGTGTTTTTGGTTTAGTCAGGGGATTTGCGGGACCTGATTACAACCTTGTGCTTCTGTCACAAATCGGTATAGCAATCGGGCAACCTTTCATTCTGAATGCTATTACCAAACTGGCTGCACGATGGTTTCCTATAGAAGAACGGGCTACTGCTACGGGTCTTGGTACCCTGGCAATGTATCTGGGAATCTTAATAGGGATGACTCTGACCCCTTATCTCATTATTGGTTCTGGTATAGGTGGAATGCTTTACATATACGGGATTATTTCAATTCTCACAACTATCGCCTTTCTGGTTCTGATTAAAGAGAGACCTCCAACAGCTCCCTGTCTTCCGGAACAGGAAGAACGTTTTCTTGTTTATGACGGATTCAGGCAGACTCTTAAAACCAAAGATTTCATCTTGCTAATGGTCATATTTTTTATCGGTCTTGGTGTTTTCAATGCCGTGACTACCTGGATTGAAGATATCCTCAGACCGAGGGGATTCTCGGCCACACAGGCAGGAATAACAGGAGGCCTGATGATTGTGGGCGGGATTATCGGGGCACTTTTTATTCCTATCCTCTCTGATCGGTACAAAAAAAGAGTTCCTTTTATAATTATTGCCCTTACCGGAGCTACTCTTGGACTTACGGGTATCACCTTTGCTACCAGTTACTGGCTTCTGCTTACATCGGGTATGGTATTGGGATTCTTCCTCCTAAGCTCGGGACCGATAGGCTTTCAATACGGGGCCGAAATAACCTACCCGGCATCAGAAGGAACATCGAATGGGATGCTATTACTAATGGGACAGATTTCAGGTATTGCATTCATTTTTGGGATGGACAGTTTTAAATCCGCCCTTACAGGATCTATGACAAGATCGCTTGTGCTGATGATCGGTTTATTGGTATTCAGTATTTTAATTTCCCTTCGACTTAAGGAGTCAACAATTCTGACAAAGGAATGATACAAACAGGAATCTAAACAAACCAAAAACGAGTATTTTAACAAGTTTCATTTTTTGTGTTTCTGCTTCCTAATATGGCTTATTAAACGGATTTTCCATTATAATTTACGTACAGACAAGGCTATTGCCTCAGCTGTCCGCATACCATCAACAGCCGATGATACAATACCTCCGGCATATCCCGATCCTTCACCACATGGATATAATCCTGAAATCCGAATATGATGAAGTTTTTCAGGATCTCTCGGAATTCTTAAAGGAGATGATGTTCGTGATTCCACACCAAGTACTACAGCTTCATTAGTCAGATATCCATTCATTACCTGACCGAATAGCCGGAATCCATCTCTGAGCCGTCTGCCTATTGATTTGGGAAGCCAGCTATGAAGAGGAGAGGAAGTTACTCCCGGGAAATAGGAAACCTTTGGCAGTGACACTGAATTATCGCCAGCGACGAAATCGGCAAGACGTTGTGCCGGAGCTCTTTGAGTATGTCCACCATTCTTCCATGCTTCCCGCTCAATTTCTTTCTGAAATTCAAGTCCTGCCATTACACCAAAGCTGCTATATTTAATAAGATCCTCAGGTTTGATCTCAACTACTATGCCGGAATTGGCATAAGGTGAATTTCTCTCTGAGGGTGACATGCCATTCACAACTACCTCTTCCTGTGATGTTGCTGAAGGTACAATAAATCCGCCGGGACACATACAAAAAGAATAGACCCCTCTCCCATCTATCTGTTTTGCAAGATTATATGTTGAAGCCGGTAAGAATTCTCCTCTTGAATTACCATGATATTGAATCTTATCTATTAATTCCTGAGGATGCTCCACTCTCACTCCCATAGCAAATTGTTTCATCTCAAGTTCTACCCCGCGATTCCGGCATATATCATAAATATCACGGGCTGAATGACCCGTTGCGAGTATCACATAAGGCGAATTGAATTTATCATTATCCGAAGTAACAACGCCCGTGATTGAATCGCCCTCAATCAGAAAATCAATAACCTTCTTTTCAAGTATGAATTGACCACCCGCGTCGAGGATTGATTTCCGGATTTTAGCGATAATTCCGGGCAACTTATCCGTTCCAAGATGAGGATGTGCCTCATACATTATATTTTCATTAGCGCCATGCAGGCAAAGCAATTCAAGAACTCTTGTATTGTCTCCTCTTTTTTTAGATCTGGTATATAGTTTCCCGTCAGAATAGGTTCCGGCGCCTCCCTCGCCAAAGCAATAATTACTATCGGAGTCTACGATCTGTTCACGGCTGATTCGTGCAATATCTTTTTTTCGTGATGAAACATCCCGGCCTCGTTCAAGTATTACCGGACGTAAACCCAACTCAATTAAACGCAGCGCTGCAAATAGACCCGCCGGCCCGGCGCCTATAATTATGACTACCTGCCTGAGTGTAACGTCAATTGGAATAAATGGACTGATTGCGGGGATTGCTGAATCTTCCCCCGAGAAAACTTCAACTGTAAGATTTACCCGGATGTTTTTCTTCCTCGCGTCAACCGACCGCTTAATAACTCTCAGGGCAGAAACTGCTGCCGGCTCAATGCCTGCAAGCGATGCTGCTATCTTTTTTACAGCAGCTTCATCAGCGGCAGCAGCAGGATTAAGATTAATCTGTATCTGTTTTCCCATTGCTATTCAAAGTGAAACGCGAGAATCCAAATCTGCGATTTAATCTTTTCTATCGAATTATAATATTCGGGATGTCCGGGTGCCGCTTCTTTTACGAGCACGTTACCAAATCCGTTGGACATCTTCAGTTCAACAGAAAGTTTAAAGTAAGTAAGGTAAAAATCGAGACCCGCTCCCAACTCGTAATATAGATCCGGTCGTTTGATCCTGATATAAATTGGTTTTGAAGCATCAAATTCCTTCTTACCGGCCAGGTCATACCTGTAGTTCAGACCTCCGATAACATAGGGTCTGACATTGTTCAATCTATCACCTTTATATTTAAGCAGGAGAGGAAATTCCAGGAAAGATGATTCAAGCCGTTGCTGATCATTGACAAGCTTCCTGTTTTTATAAAACCGGATAACCCGTTGACCAAATGATACACCGGGGAGAAATCTGATATCAAAATGGTCAGCTGGTCTCAGATCAGTGACAATCTGGATATTGATCCCCGGATTGAGAATACTAACCTCAGGGTAAAGAGAATCGGTCTGATAATATTTTTGTGAAGGAGTTATATTGAAATCCATTGCATTAAACCCAAGGCTGAATCCAAAATGAATAGGCTTCTCATCATACCATGATTCGTTTTTTGGCTTCTGCTTCTGTCCTGATAATATAAGATTGTTCAGAAGTAAAATGCTGAATAAAATTATGAAAGTGCCTAGTCGTTTCAACCTTCTTTAAAATTTTTGATATAGTGATACAAGATAATAAACTCATTTGAATTCCAATTATTGCATTAATAATTTGATGCCGGTATATATACTTGCCACACCTCCGGTCAGTTTTATCTGTTTGGTATTGGTGCATCCAGACTGAACAAGCAGTTTAAGGAACTCCTCATTATCGGGAAATTTCATAACTGAATCAGGCAAATAGTTGTAAGCAGTTTTATCTTCGGAAAAAAATCTTCCGAAAAGAGGAAGAATATTTCTGAAATAAAAATTATACAGCGGTTTGAAAGGGAAACCCGATGGTTTTGAAAATTCAAGCACCATAATCATACCTCCGTTGCGTACGACCCTCTTCATTTCTGATAAACCTTTCAGAGGATCTGAAAAATTTCTGACTCCGAATGCCACCATTACAACGTCGAAGACATTGTCGTCAAAAGGAATATTCTCCGAATCGCCATATATCAATTCAATTTTATCCGTATATCCTTTTCTTTTAACTTTTTCTTTGCCGATCTCCAGCATTTTGCGTGATATATCAATACCTGAAATCTTTGAAGGATTGAGCCTCATAGCTGCAAAAGCCAGATCACCCGTACCAGTCGCAACATCCAGGATATAAGGTGATTTATATGATTTTGAGATTATCTTAATTGCCCGCCATCGCCACAGCCTGTCAAAATTAAAAGAGAGAAAATGATTAAGAAAATCATACCTCCATGCTATTGAATCAAACATCGACTCAACTGCAGCTTTTTTACCCTCATTCGAATTCTCCGGTTGATTTCCCATAATTATTTAAAACGCAAAGATAGAATTATTTTGAAAGGATGAACAGGGGTGAGTACATCCGGCAAGAGGGGGATAAAAGGAGTTGAGTACATACTCTTGAATTTATTCCTATTTTTACTGGAAATAAAAATCAATTCAAAATGAACAAGACTATAATGATTACTGGCGCAACATCAGGTTTCGGTAGGGCGACTGCTGTACGATTTGCTAAAAATGGATATAATATAATAATAACCGGAAGAAGAAAAGAGTTACTCGATGAACTTGAAAAAGAACTGCGTGTAACTGGAAAAATTAAAGTTCTGTCACTCTGCTTTGATGTCAGAAAAAAAGATGAAGTCGAATCAGTTATTCGAAATCTTCCGGAAGACTGGAAAAAGATAGACATACTTGTAAACAATGCAGGTCTGGCTGTTGGACTCGATCATATCCAGAATGGGAATACCGACGACTGGGACAGAATGATTGACACAAATGTGAAAGGTCTGTTATATGTTACCAGAGCAGTATCACCACTTATGGTTGCAAGGAACGAAGGCCATATTTTTAATCTTGGTTCAATAGCAGGAAAAGAGGCTTACGAAAATGGTAATGTATATTGTGCATCAAAATTTGCTGTTGATGCGCTCTCAAAATCCATGCGTATCGACATGTTAAAGAATAACATAAAGGTTACTCTTATTGCTCCCGGAATGGCAGAAACAGATTTTGCACTTGTCCGTTTTAAAGGTGATGAACAAAAAGCTAAAAACGTATACAAAGGAATTGCAGCGCTTACCGCCGATGATATTGCAGGAGTTATCTACTACTGTGCCACACTTCCTGATCATGTCTGTATAAATGAAATTGTAATTACTCCGACACAACAGGCAAGTGTGAATCATAGTGTAAGAAGGGAATAAAAAAAGATAAAAAGATATAAAGATTGCTTTGCTTCGCTCGCAATGACGGTGTAAGTAATCAAATTCTGATTTAAACGAAAATCGAAAAACACGAAAAGAAAAAAATAATAAGGGAATGTACCAATACGAATATCTGTTTGACTTTACAAAAAACGTCTTCAGAAAGATGGGATGCAGCGAGCATGACTCAACAATTATCGCTGAGGTTTTTCTTGCCGCTGAATTAAGGGACCAGGCTTCTCATGGGATGATCCGGATCAAGGACTATTACGAATTATGGAAAGCCAAACGGATAAATACGAATCCTCATGTGACTATTGTACACGAATCGCCCAGCACAGCTGTGGTGGATGGTGACAACGCAGTTGGTATGATTGCTGCAAGAAGATCGATGGAGATAGCTATTGAAAAAGCAAAAGCAGCGGGAACCGGGTGGGTTGCTACAAGAAATTCCAACCATTTTGGCATTGCCGGCTATTATGCTATGATGGCTTTGGAATTTGATATGATCGGGATATGCCTGACCAATGCCAACCCGCTTGTTGCTCCGACATTTTCAATTAGCAGGATGATGGGCACGAACCCGATTGCAGTAGCTATTCCTGCCATGAAACAACCACCATTTGTAGCCGATTTTGCCACGACTCCTGTTGCGAGGGGCAAACTTGCTATAGCTGAAAAGAAAGGTGAAAAAGTACCATTCGGATTCGTACAAGACAAAAATGGTCTGCCCTCTGATGATCCTGCAATATTAAAAGATGGAGGATCTATGCTGACACTCGGAGGAGACAGAGTACACGGGAGTCATAAAGGTTATTGCCTCTCTTCAATAGTCGATATTTTTTCTGCTGTATTCAGTGGTGCTAATTTCGGGCCATTCGTACCGCCAAGTGTTGCTTACCTTCCGGTACTTGAAAAGAAAGTAGGTGTAGGAACAGGACATTTTTTCGGAGCGATGAGAATCGATGCTTTTCAATCCGCGGATGAATTCAAGACAAAAATGGATGAATGGATTGAGACATTCCGTTCAGCAAAACCGGATAAAGATCATAAACGAGTACAGATTCC
>JANYIW010000180.1 GCA_025358645.1 Bacteroidales bacterium | reverse complement strand
GATTTCGGATCCCTTTCCACCAATACATCCATTGCCAGAACTGTTGCATTGCCAGCTGCCATCGCGGTTAAAATGATCCTTGAAAACAAGATTAAGGTAACGGGTGTTTGCAGACCTGTAGTCCCGCAGATTTACAATCCGCTTCTGGACGAACTAAAGACTCTTGGTATAGAGATGAAGGAAGAGTTCGGATTGCCGGAGAGTGAGATGATACCGTGATCTTTCACTACTCGTGAGTGGTGGCCTATTCCTGTGCTTGCATCAAAACGATGCGTTTCAATTCTTCGATGATTTAAGTTTAGGCACCTGCCTACCCTGCCTACCGGCAGGCAGGCGGCAGGCAGGCTCTAAACTTTAGCTCACTTTAAGTACTGATTAGTTACAAATTAACAAAAAAGACAATCTATGTTCATTACGTTATTTCGCAGTAATTCGTTATGAAAACATCCTGAGATTTTATTAAATTTTAGGTTCCCATCCCGGCTGGTATTCACGTGACCAATATTTCAAGGCAGCCGGATCATCCTTAATATGACCATTGGTCGGATCGAGATGCAATGTATTCCCTGAACGCAATGCGATATTACCAAGTTGAACAAGTAACGTACTCTGATGACCGCCCAGAATATCGGCATGAAGTCTGGCTTCATTTTTGATGCCATCAAAGAAGTTCAGAACATGAAGAACGTCTCCTCCCGGTGACGGATTACTTCGATTAATGGCATTGGACTCAACTTCTGATTTATTAGTTACATCTTTAACAAGTTTGTTGCCCAGATCGAATATCTTATAAGTATTTTCAGCTATCGACAATGTGCCTTTATCTCCGTAAAAAATTACACCTACGGCTCTGCCTTCAGTGGGATAACCATTACAACTACGACCTTCCCATGCCATGCTGGTATTATTATTGAACTCCATGGTAATTACCTGGGTATCCGGTGTCTCCTGATCATCCTGATAATGGTACCTGCCACCTGAAGAACTCACGCGTACAGGATAATCCACGTTTAATCCCCACCTTGCCAGATCGACAAAGTGAGTACCGTTATTCAGAGATTCTCCTGTGCCCCAATGCCAGAACCAATGCCAGTTATAATGAACAACATTGTCTTTGTACGGTTTGCGAGGAGCAGGGCCCTGCCAAAGTTCATAATCGAGCCAGGAGGGCACAGCAATTTCTTTACCCCGTCCAATAGATGGCCGGGCATCGTTATACCATGTTTTTGCAAAATAGACCCTGCCAATCGCTCCCGAGTGCAATTCTTCAATTGCAGCAATTATATTTGGGAATGAACGACGCTGGTTCCCCATCTGGATAACATTTTTATACTTTTTGTTAGCTGCTACTAATAATTCACCCTCATTCGGATTATGGCTGCAGGGTTTTTCAAGATATACATGTTTCCCGGCTTTTGATGCCAGTATTGCTGCTGGTGCGTGCCAGTGATCGGGAACTGCGATAACCATGGCATCCAACTGCTTATCATCAAGAGCTTTCCTGAAATCAGGGGCAGCTTTGGGCCGGTTGTTTTGCAGTTTCTCTACTGAATCTATACATTTTGCTGCTGCACGGGTGTCTACATCAGATACATATATGATCTCACATTCTTTTTGTCGTGCAAAAATATTGGATAACTGAAGTCCACGGGAGTTTACTCCCATCATTCCGACCAGAATACGTTCATTCGCTCCCATTATGCTGGTATAGCTTTTTGAACTGAAGCCTGGCAAAATACCACCCAGGGAAAGCGCTGTTGCTCCGGTAACGGTCTTTTTAATAAAATCTCTGCGATTATTTTTCATTAGTATTTTGTCATTAATAGTTTCGATTTTTAAATACCTGATATTTATTAATTCAATTTATTAATAGGCTATTTTTTTTGCTTTTTTTTCTGCTCTTTTTATTATCGTCTCTAATTCAACCGGGACACCACCTTTAAGCTTACTTTCATCAGCAGCTTCCATAAAGGCAAATTCTTCCAAGGTTTCTTCAGGGCTTACCGGGACTATCCCGGTATTAAAGAATTCTATTATCTTAACCCATAATGGACTATATCCCTCTGATTTAGTGAGAAGCTCTATCCCTTTTTCCCCGAAAACTGTAGCGCCCATTTCTCTCGTTCCTGAACGTGTTCCCCTGAAAGAACCGATACGATCATCCTGCCAGGTTCCTACTACCATGTCCGTTTTATCGAGATGGGTACGCACCAGACTTTTACAGCCGGTACCCATAAGAGCGTACAGAATTTCTACACCATGAATGCCATAATACATAAGATCAGGATGGTGAGGTTCAATATAACAATCCCCATAAGTATCAGCTCCCAGTATTTTCCCAATCTTCCCCTCCTTTACTTCTTTGGCGCCTGTAATATACCTAAGAGAAGAGGCTGAAAAAACAGGTACATTATATTTTTTTGCAGCATCAAAAATAACCATGGCTTCTGCTAAAGAAGAGGCGAAGGGTTTATCGATAAACATTCTCTTGCCTGCTTTCAGCACAGGTAATGCTTCTGCCAGATGCCTGCGGCCATCTACGGATTCCAGAAGTACAACGTCAACTTTTTTCAAAAGTTCATCAATGGAACCTACTATCTCCACGCCCTGACCTTTTACTTTTTCCGTAAAACCTGCAAGCCTACCAATACTTTCTTTCATGTCAGCGCTACCCGCTGTAGGGTATGCGGCCACCACCCTGTATCCATCCCAATCAGCGCCCGGTTTAGGATTATTCAAAGAATTGGTAACCGCCGTAACGTGTGAAGTATCAAGACCAATGAGGCCAACTCTTTTTCCTGATTCTACTCTACTATTCCCATATACTGTGGTAAAACTGTTTATAAGACCAAGACCTGCACCAGCCATAAGTGTGGTTTGTATAAACTCTCTCCGACCAGATTTTTTTTTCATGATGTTTTATTATTAAGTAATTTAAATTGATTTTTAATAGGAAATTATAAGTTAAGAGAAGAGCAATTTTGCCCTTCTCTTAATTGATAAATCTTTAATAGTTGTTCCTTCATGTGAACTGGTGATGGAACAACATCGTTTGCATAACCAGAATTTTATTTTAAAATTCTATTCTGATCCATGCATTATTTTAATAACCAGGATTTTGAGTCAACACAGCATTAATATTTAAATCTATTTCTGTTTGAGGAATTGGCCACAGGTTATTATGAGACTGAATACTTGCCCCCCAACGAAGAGGATTACTGTTATATTTCGTAACTCTCTCAACTAGTTTGCCTAATCGTAATAAAGTAATATATCTATGCTCTTCGGCATAAAGTTCTCTTGCCCTTTCGTCAAGGATATAATCAATTGTTACATTCGCTTCTGCAACCGGAGTAGCTTTTGCTCTGTTCCTGATTAAATTAATATCTGCTGCTGATGCTGCTTTATTGTTTAAGCCGAGGTAAGCTTCAGCCCGTAAAAGCAATGTTTCGGCAAGACGTATTCCATAAATATCTTTAAAGCTGGTACCTCCTCCGGATGTTTTAAGACTATTGGTATGCCTGAGTGGCTCTGAAAGCTTCATCCAGTATGGATAAATATAATTAATGGTATCCTTTAAAGGAACCCTTGTCCCAGCCGGATAAAGGGAGAAATCGATCTTTTTCTTATTATAGACAGATGCCGGTTGATCAAAATAATAGTTCCGTTTGATATTGTGTTTTGCATTCCGGATATCATTCTTCCAGTCGCTTTTCCAGATATCATAAGCAACATAATTGGTACACCTGCATCGGGCTACTCCTCTGCCTAATGTGTCACTATACCCTGTATATTTCCCGTCAATAAGTTCACCTCGCATTGCTGTAAATCCATCAGGGGTTTTACCCACGCTAAAATACCTGGGTCCATAAATGCCTTCTGCATAGTAACCTCCCTGACCGGCTATGGTGCTTCCACCTGCTCCACTACCTCCTCCTATGGCCATTGGCTCATATTGCACTACCCAAACACCTTCTGTATTTGTTGTCAGATTTTGATTATCGTTCGTGAACAGATCATAATAGACATCTCCCGACCCAAATATATCCTTCCCAAGATTTGCTCCAAAACGGGTTGTCATCAATGCGTGACCATAATTATTAATTACTGCCGAAGCTGCATCCACTGCTGACTGGAATTTACCCTGTGAAAGATAAATCTCACTCAGATAGTGCCATGCAGCTCCCTGGGTTAGTCTGCCCGGGGCCGCCTCTTTACCACGAACCGGCAGGTTTGCAGCAGCAAAAAGAAGATCATCTTCGATCAGCTTATAGACATCTGCTTTTGGTGCCCTGACAAAATCAGTTTTCACAGCATTAATTACTTCAGTTACAATTGGAACATCACCAAAAAACGCAACCAGAATACGATATGAGAAAGCTCTGAAAAACCTCGCTTCTGACAAATAAATATTTTTGTCAGCCTCACTCGGCCAAATCTTTACATCTGCTGTGTTTAGCCTATCAATAAAAACATTACATTGCTGAATAACAGTGTAATTCTTTTTCCACATATTCTTGACTTCATCATTGTCGGAAACCAGACTCGTTGAATAATCTGTAATGAAACGCTGACCACCGGGTTCTTCTCCATCAAAAGATTCATCAGTCCCTAAGGAGAATAATGTATAGGTGCAATTATCCTGCATAGCAAACCAGTTTAAACGCACAGAGGCATATAACCCGTTTACTCCCTGTTTTACTCCAGCCAGAGTGCTATAGGCGTTAGACGGGGTAAGAAAATCAAGAGGTTTCTCTATGAGCACATTTTTTTCACAGGCTGAAAAGATGAATTGCAGAAAAATTGCAAGTAATAAACATCTTTTCCTAAAGGCGTCTAATATTATCTTGTATCTCATTGTATTAAATTTTTAGGTTCATAATTATTTAATTATCACTTTACAAATCACTTTACCAGCTAAGCCTGACTCCTGCAGTTATGCTTTTCATCATTGGTGAAGAATCAGATGCGGTTTCGGGGTCCCACCCTGACCATTTAGTCCATGTGTATAAATTTTTACCGCTTAAAAATAAATCACAATTAATAATGTTAATAGCATCCAGCACATTCTTACCAAGGCGATATGTAAGTGAAATATCCTGCAATCTCACAAAACTCCTGCTTTCATACAAACCTGCGGCTCTGGGAGGCGAATAAAATATCCCGGGATTATTATCAACACCATTATCGGGTGTCCAGTATTGACGAATTGCAAATTGATTTCTCCTCTGCACTTCATCTGTGGTAGTGCTAGCTGAAAGAAGACCCGCATTATTTTTTAAATAATAACCATCTCCTCCCATTATTGAATTAATAAAAATGTTCAAAGTGAAATTCTTATACGAAAAGCTGTTGTTAATACTAAAACGATAATTCGGAGTCTGATATCCAATAATACTTCTGTCGTTATTAGGATCAATAACACCATCACTATTTAAATCTGCCAGCCTCCATTGACCTGGATAAAAACCTGCGGTTGTAATTTTTTTGTTATAGAGCTCTTGTTCTGTCCATAGACCTCCAGTCATTTTATAATCATAAATTGCACTGATTGACTTCCCTGTAAACCATGAATTTCCTATGTCTTTATCTTCCGGACCACCATAAAGTTTGGTGATTTTATCTCTGTTTAAAGAAAATGAGAACCTGGTTTCCCACCGCAGGGGACTTTTGACATTAACAGTAGTTAATGCCAATTCAACACCTTTATTAGCAATTCCTCCAATATTGGTCCATACACTACCGTACCCGGTTAACTGGGGAAGTGCTCTACTAACTAATACATTGCTTGTCTGAGATGTATACATATCAATTGAACCGGAAATTCTCTGATCCAGAACAGCATAATCAAGACCGAAATTCAATGAACTGGTTGATTCCCATCCCAAATCTTTATTCCCCATAGTACTTGGGTAAACACCAATAGCTGTTGATGCACCATAAATATAAGCATTTGAGGCCATCTTGGAGAAACTTGAATACCGTCCGATTCCCTGGTTCCCATTTAAGCCATAAGATATTCTCAACTTTAATACATTAAGCCAGTCGCCCAAATTTTTAACAAAGGTCTCTTCTGAAGCCACCCATGCAAATGACAAAGATGGAAATGTTGCATACTTTTTGGCAGCGCCAAATCCCGAGAAGCCATCTTTTCTGACAGTCCCGGTAAGCATATATCTATCTTTAAATACATAGTTCAAACGACCCATGTACGAAATACTATTTTCCTCCCATGCTCCGGAACTAACAGACGGAAGTGTACCCAGTTGTACAGCATCGTAGCCAAGGGCCGGATTTCCAAATCCCGTAGCCGAAAGGTTCGAATTTTGTCCCTTCTGGTTTTCCCGGCTGTAAAGTAAAGTGGCATTTACTCGGTGATCAGTAGCAAAAGTTCTTGAATATGTTACTATATTGTTAATGATCCAACTCCTCTCTTCTGAATCATTCCTTATCGCATTCCCATTGTTTGTGGAACCATCATATATTGAGGGAGGATAAAAAGTATTTGATCGTACAGTATAAAAGGTGTTGGAATAATTAAACTCATAAGTCAATCCCTTAATTTGCGGGATTTGAATCTTTGCATTGCCTAAGACAAATAAATTATTTCTTACATCATAATTATCAACTAGTAAATTTGCTAAAGGGTGTACCTGATATAATTCTGTACCAAAGTACATTGGATAGGTTCCGGTAGAATTATATATATTAACTAACGGGCTTGCAAATCTTGCCCGTTGTATCCCGGTTTCCAATCCTGAATAATCACGATACGAATATGATGAAGTTAATCCTACGGTAAACCAATCAGTAATTTTACTCTCAACATTTGTGTGCACGGTAGTTCTTTTAAACTGATCATTTAGCAAAACTCCTTTCTGATCAGTATAAGAGCCTGATATATAGTAATTTGATCTGTCGGTTTTTCCTGATATGTTGAGGTCGTAATTCTGCATAGGCGCTGTTCGTGAAACTTCTTTAATCCAGTTAATATCATGTCCACCTTCAAGATAATTATCTTTCTCTTCCTGGGATCGTAATGTTACAGCTACAACGTTACGATCTGTAACATCCGGACGGACAGGTCTTCCTCCCATATCAGAAGGAGATGTCGGGTTTTTATTATACCAGGAATACAATTGTTGTTCCCAATAATAATCAACCAATCTTAACGCATACTGTTCCGCATTCATTACTGGCAATTCCTTGGTAAAATCCTGATAGCCAAAAGTGCTGTTAAGAGTGAAACGCGGCTTATCTGTCTTCCCTTTTTTAGTAGTGACAAGCATTACGCCATTAGCCGATCTTGATCCGTAAACTGCCGCTGCGCTGGCATCCTTCAGAACGTCAATCGTTTCAACATCGTTAATATTGATGTCAGATAAGGATCCATTATAAATTATACCATCAATAACTATCAACGGGTTGTCGTTTGCTGATAAAGAAGTTTGCCCCCTTATTGAAACTGATGGTTCATCGCCAGCGAGAGATCCTCCTCCCGTCACATTTAACCCCGGTGTATCCCCTTGTAGGGATTGAAGAAGGTTTACATTGCTTGCCAGAATCTTATCCGTCATATTTACTCTGACAACAGAACCTGTAAGATCACTTTTCTTTTGTGTTCCATACCCAATTACGACAACCTCATCAAGCCCAATTGCCGACTCAGCTATAGTTACATCAATTTGGTTTAAAGTCCCGATATTGATTACCTGTGATTCCATCCCAATAAATGAGAATGTCAGACTCTTGGCTTCCTGAGGAACATCTATGCGGAATTTACCAGAAATATCTGATATAACTCCCAGTGTTGTTCCTGTAACGACAATGTTTACTCCGGGAAGAGGACTACCATCCTTTCCTTTAACAGTCCCTGTTAT
>JANYIW010000177.1 GCA_025358645.1 Bacteroidales bacterium | reverse complement strand
TTTTTACCCTTAACCCTAAAGGGAAAAAGCTAAAAATCAAAAACTTACAAAAGTCCCCCTGCCTACCCTGCCTACCGGCAGGCAGGCGGCAGGCAGGCTTTAGGGGTCCCGATAGCTATCGGGATAGGGGTAACATGACTTTTCGGAGTAGACTCAAAATTCAAATTTCATTTGACTGTTGAAAAGAGTAAAAGATTTCCGGTGATAAGGCGTTATCCCATATTTCATGATTGCTGCCCTGTGAAAAGCAGTAGGATAACCTTTATTTTTTCCCCAGCCGTATTCCGGATACTCAGAATTGATTTTTTCCATGAACTCATCACGAAATGTCTTTGCCAGAACCGAAGCAGCCGCTATAGAGAAATAAAGACCATCACCTTTGATTATCGTTTCATATTTAAAGTTCTTATATGGATAAAACCTGTTCCCGTCGATGAGCAGAAATTGTGGTACCTTTTCAAGTCTCTCAATTGCAATATGCATAGCTTTAATTGAAGCTCTCAGTATATTCATTTCATCAATTTCAGTATTATCAACGAATGCCACCTGCCATGCGATAGCTGAATTAATTATTTCGTCTTTTAAAAGAGCTCTTTGTTTAGCAGAAAGTTTTTTGGAATCATTGAGAACGGGATGTTTATAGTTTTTTGGAAGAATTACTGCTGCCGCAACTACTGGTCCTGCCAGGCAACCCCTGCCGGCTTCGTCGCAACCTGCTTCGATAAGATTATGATATAAGTAGGATTTTAGCATTATTCAATAAGATATCAAGCTGAGTGGCAGGTTTTGGGTAAGTTATTAACATATTTATCCACAAAAATTATTGCTTTTTCAAAATTACATTTATATTTGATCTTCCAGAATAAATTTAACATGATTAAGGTAACCAAGGTATTAATACTATTATTAATTTCTTTCTGGACTAACGGCATTGCCCAGCAATTGTCTCATCAGGTATTAGTACCGGCTGCAGGCCTGGCGACTGCCGGAGTAATTAACTATTCACAGACAATCGGAGAGACAGCAGTTGAAATAATAAGTAGCTCAGGATTTGTTTTTACACAGGGATTTCAGCAACCAGGCATAATATTTACCGTAGAACCTCCCCATGCAGGAACCGGCGTCGAAGTCTACCCTAATCCTGCAACAGATTTTATTAAAGTTAAGTTATTTGGCGATGATGCCCGGAAATTCAGGATTGAGATTATTAATATTACAGGAACAATAGTCAATTCCATGACAATGGATTTTATTACCAGATACTATTATGTACAGGAAATTGATATTACCAGACTAACGTTCGGTTTTTATTTTGTAAGAGTGACCAGCTCGGATTCAAAAATTAACAGGATATTTAAAATAGAGAAAATGTAATACTGATAATTATGGTTTTAAAAGGTATAAAAAGGTATTATGTGTTGTTGGCATTATTACTTGCAGGGTCAGCCTCTTTTGGTCAGAATGTTCCTTTTGGCATCTTTTATCAGGCTGTGGCAAGAGATAATAATGGCAAGGAATTTGTAAACAAAGACATTGATGTGAAATTTTCAATTATTTCCGGGAATCCGCTCGGCACAGTTGTTTACCAGGAGTTACATTCAAAGATAACAACCTCAAAATTCGGTGTGTTTTCATTGATAATCGGTCGCGGTACACCTACAGGTGGTATTTATGGTGAATTATCCCAGATTCAATGGAGTCAGGCAAATCATTTTATTAAAGTTGAAGTAAAGTTCGATAATGATTTTATAGATATGGGGACAATGCAGTTCCTTGCCGTACCGTATGCACTCTATGCCCAGAAATCTCTCGAGCCGGGGCCAAAAGGATCAAGAGGGGATCCGGGACCGAAAGGTGATGCCGGTGATCCTGCTTCAGATAAACAAACTCTCTCATTTAATGGTGATAATCTTTCAATTTCAGGCGGAAATATTGTAAACCTTTCTACTCTTAATGTTCCGCATCAGCTTACACTTCTTGGAGATACCCTTTCAATATTTGGTGGTAACAAGATAGGTTTAACAAATCAGATACAGGATTTAGTGCTTGATGTCAACAATAAACTGAAAATAACCAAGAATGCTTCTGCAACGGCAATTGATCTCACCCCGTTTAAGCAAAACCTTGGCTATAATAATACAACTGGATTACTCAGTATATCGAATGGCGCCGGCGCTGATCTTTCTGCACTTAAAACCGCAGCTATTCAGGATATTCATTTAACCGGTAATCAGCTTACAATAGATAAAAATGCTTCTTCAACGGGGGTTGATCTGAGTAAATACATGGATAATAC
>JANYIW010000063.1 GCA_025358645.1 Bacteroidales bacterium | reverse complement strand
CACTGGGCATTTAACGATCCTTTTAAGAGAGAAGGCAGATATAAAGATGCACCACCATCGCCAGAAGAATTCAGGAAACTCACGGCGCGTGTTGTAGATCTTCATCCCATAACATGTATGCAGAATGCCCGTACCAGTTCCGGAGGAGTTGTCACAGGAATTCCCATGCAGGCGCTTACAGTCGGTCCGGTACAGACATGGATGGCTGAAAAAGTATCTATATGGCAAGCCGGAACACATGATAATGCTTTTGGTCAGAGACTGACAGCTTTTATGATCGGAAAAAAAATAATGGATAGTTCGGTGCCAATGTCCTTACTGGCAGACCATCCGAATGTTCAATTTAACTATTTCCGCGGAGGCATAGGTGTATGTGAAACTGAAATGCATTAAGAAATAATAATCAAATCTAAATCATATGAAAAGAAGTGATATTCAGCTGTACATTGGTAACCAGTCCCAGATTGGGGGAAGCAGGCACTATGTCTTCGCTGATGGTTGGGCCAGGAATATGAGATGCATCGACATAAACTCAGGAAATAATATTCAGTTCGTAGTTTAAAACTTTAAAGTTGAAATTGAATTTGGAAATGTTTTAAACCATCTCCTTTTCCTGTTGTTTTTTTGCAAGATCACGTGCCTGACCAACCCAGTTATCCTTTTCGATACGTCCGGGAATAAGCTCAAGAACTTCAGTAATTGTTTCTATATCCGCGTGCGTAAGTTTACTGATCTGACTAAAAGTATAAATATCAAGAGTGTTTAACCGTTCCTCGACCCATAATCCCAGCCCATCAATCCTGGTTAAATTATTAGCCTCGTGTTTATGGGCAAATCCCAATCTGTCGTAATAAATTCTGTTCTTTCTCGCCCTCATACGATTAAGAAGGTCAACCTTATTACCTGCGATCCGGACAAGTTCCCGGGCCTGATGTATCCATTCATCCCGTTCAATTCTGCCTGGGAAATATTCAATTGCTTCAGTAACAGCCTGAGCATCCTCTTTTGTAAAATTACTGATCTGCCGGAGTGTATAGATATCGAGCACATTGAGTTTTTCCTGTATCCAGCCACCAATGCCACTGATGATGGTTAAATCATCAGCTTCGTCTTTTTTGGCAACTCCGATTCTAGTATAGACAATGTTCGATTTTCTTTCACTGATACGTTTAAAGATAGCCATCTTTTGGTCCGCGTTATCAACAAGTTCCTTTGCTTGTGCAACCCATTCATCCCTTTCAATCCTTCCGGAAAAGTAAATAATTGCAACACCTATCGTTTCAATATCCTTAGCAGTGAATTTACTGATCTGTCTGAAAGTATAAATATCTAATGCATGAAGTCTTCTCTCAATAAAGGGACCAATACCGCTGATCATTTTCAGGTCGTCCTTTTCCGCCACAGTGGCTGTTCCAAAACTATTGTAATCCAGTAAGTACTTACGTTCTGAAATATGTGCCAAATTAAGAAGCTCCATTTCATTATCCTTATCTCTGATTTTTTTATGCAGATCAACTATTTCCCCATCGAGATTTACAATACGGTTATTCAATTCATGCTTATCAGATTCAATTACATCAATTTTCTTTTCATAAATAGATTTATAATAAAGCCATGCGATAATATATCCAATTATTGCAGCGCCAAATAACATTGTAATTATTTCAATAGTTGCCACGCTTTTTGTTTGTACCAAAAGAATTAATAAAGTATTCATGATTTTAGTTTTTAATAGTTATTACTGTCCTCCTGTTCTTCGCTCTTCCTGTCGTTGTATTATTTTTATCTGCAGGCTCTTTTTTGCCTTTGGATTCTATAATTATTTTACCAGCAGGCATACCTCTCGCAGCAAAATATTGCTGCATAGTTTGAGCCCGTCGATAGCCAAGAGCCTGATTATACTCATCAGATCCGATTGCATCGGTGTAGCCGGTTATAAATAACCTGGCATTTGAGTTCTTACCCAGAAAAGCTTTCGATTCATCAAAGTATCTTGCAGTAACAGCATCAGGTTTGAATTCAGATTTATCAAATGCAAAATAGGTTGACAGGTCTTCAGGAATTGGAGCCTTCTCAGGAACTAAAGGTGTGGCTAAGGTGTCAGCAGTGATTACCTTTTCAGGAGTGACCGAACCAATCTGAATAGTCTTCGTTTCATTACACAATCCTTTTATCTTACAGACGTAGATATAAGTTGATGGAGCCGACCAGCAGATTAAAACAAGAAATCCAATTATTAGAATTTTCATTGGTAAATTATTTATAGATACTCTGTTAAAGGATAAAATTAATGTATTACATCTGATTAAATGTTACAAAACTTTAAATAAGAGTTACATCATTTACATATCAGGTTTATAGAATAGGATATCATATAAATTTAGAATGGCATTCTTAAATTATTGTTATTCTGATGATTGAAACGAATGATTTTCAATAAAACTATCGATTGCGGTTGTTTCCACCCATCAATGTGTGAATTATACAAATACTAATGAAAGTTATGTAACACTTCTTAATCCGGATGAGCCTAATTTCGCTGAAGAAAAATCTGGAATAACAAGATAAAATTTTAGTTAAGGAATCTTTATACAATTTAATAAATTTATTATGAAAAAGTTAAGAATGTGTTTGATCATGATTTTAAGTGCAATTATGATTTTATCAGGATGCGCTTCATGGAATAAAACACAAAAAGGAGCTGTTATAGGTACTGCTGCCGGTGGCGGAATGGGCGCTGTGATTGGAAAGGTTGCAGGCAATACGGCCCTTGGTGCAATAATCGGAGCTGCTGTTGGGGGCGCTACCGGTGCTGTTATCGGACATAAAATGGACAAACAGGCTGAGGAAATTAAGAAGACTGTTCCTGATGCTAAAGTTGAGCGTGTAGGTGAAGGTATTGTTGTTGAATTCAGCAGTAATGTTCTTTTCGCATTTGACAAATCAGCTCTTTCTCCTGATGCTAAAATTAACCTTAATAAGCTGGTTACAGTTCTTAATAGTTATCCCGACACAGATATTGAATTACAGGGACATACTGACAGTAAAGGAAGTGAATCATATAACCAGACTCTATCTGAAAGGCGTGCTGGTGCCGTTTCAGTCTATTTGTCAGGCCAGGGCATTACTTCGGGTCGGGTTACAACAAAAGGTTTTGGGGAGTCGGCACCAAAATATGACAATAATACAGAAACGGGTCGTACCAAAAACCGCAGGGTTGAATTTCTGATCACTGCCAATGAAAAGATGAAGTCTGATGCTGAGAAAGCAGCAGTTAAATAATTCAAATTTTAAAATCATAAATTAAAAAATAAATTATGAAAACAAAAATAATTTCTTTTGCAATAATCCTTCTGCTTTCCTCCTCTTTAGCAATTGCTCAAAGCACAGACAAAGGGAAAATGTCATTTGCCATACTTGGTGGTGTAAACTTCCAGAATTTAACCGGGAAAAACAATAACGGTGACAAACTTAAAAATGATATGCTCGTAGGTTTTCATGGCGGAGTAAATATTCAAATACCAATTGCACCGGAGTTCTATTTTCAACCAGGATTACTTTTTTCCACAAAAGGAGCAAAAAATTCTTATGGTTCATTAACCGGCACATACAAACTTTCTTATATTGAACTGCCTCTGAATATTGTTTATAAAGGAGCGCTGGGAAATGGATTTATTATGGTTGGATTCGGTCCTTATGTTGGTTATGCTATTGGAGGAAAATCAAGCATTACTAACGGATCCACAACCATTGAGAGCAGTATTGTCTTTAAAAATTCTGTGGAGTCGGGTGATCCCTATTTGACAGCATATATAAAAAGATTTGATGCAGGTGGCAATATTTTTGCAGGGTATGAAACGGCAGGCGGCCTGTTTTTCCAGTTGAATACTCAATTTGGAATGCTTAATATTAATCCCAAGGATAATAGGGCCTTAGCCGATTTCAGCAGTAAACTATCAGTTAAAAATACAGGTTTCGGACTTTCACTGGGATATAGGTTTTAATTATAGGTTTTAGGTTAGTAAGTACCGTCTCTGGCAACAGGGGCGGTTTTTTTTACTCAAAAAAATATTGTTTACCTGGTGTAATATTTGGAAGATGATAAAAACAGAACCAGGGGAGACCTTGGTTTTGTCATTATTTGTTAGTTCTTTCTTCCAAAATTACAGGATCCCGGTATGTACTGAAAACAGCGATTATCTTAATGATGTTTATGTCTTGAAATATTTTAAAATGTACCAGGAAAGGAAACCCTTTCACTTTAGCGCATCGCACATTTTCATACCTGACAGCAATAGTATATGGGGCTTTCTTAATGCGTGCGATTTGTTCTTTTACAGCTTTAAAGAATCGGGAACCTAAGCCATATTGTTTTTGATTATACCAGTCGATGTTTCCCTGCAAATCATTGTAAATTTCTGCTGCGTATGTCAATTTAAAACCCATGCTACAACTTTATATTACGCTCAATATGCTCCCAGCTAATTGAGCTTTCCGGATGTTCTTCCATCTGTTTTAGTCTTTGCCTTACAATTTTTTTATGTCCTTCGGGAATGTTTATTTCTTCTTCTCTGATCTCGTCCCATAAAACATTGCTTAACTCTTGTTTTTCTTTTGGGGAAAGTTGCCGCACAACGTCAATCAGCTGGTTAAAGCTAAGAGGCACCTTTAATTGAATATGTTGTGTGTCCATTGCAATTTAATTATTTTCTCAAAGATACGAAGAAAATTTATATTGAGTTTTGGTTCTGGTTTAGGAATTGGAGGACTAATGATTATACAATCAATCTTTTTGTTACTGAGTAATTTGCTGTTAACTCCTTCCCCAGCAAGGTAAGCAAGCGAAACCTCCAGCGCATCAGCTATCTTTTGTATCACTTCAATAGAAGGTACAGCTTCATACCGTTCGTAGTTACCTACATTGGAATGGTGGGTGTCAAGTGTCACTGAAAATATTCAATGATCTTTTTCATGGCTTTATTGTTTATATTTGTAATTAAATGCCAACTGTTATACAAATAAAGGGTTATAGATTTTTCTTTTTCAGCAATGAGAGAAATGAACCAATACATATTCATATTGAAAAAGCAGATTCTTATGCCAAATTCTGGTTAGATCCTCTTTTTGTTTCTGTTAATCACGGATTTACAAGTAAAGAACTGAGGGAAATAAGTGAATTAATCGAAAAAAATGAAATTATTATAAAAGATAAATGGAATGAGCACTTTAGTAAATAAATCAGCCAACATTCTTGCAAGTAAGGTTTGGTTCAACAAAGATATGTTGTTTGTCCTGCTCCAGGATGGACGGGAGATTGGTATTCCTTTGTTATGGTTTCCCCGGTTAAGAAAAGCGAGTCAGGAACAGTTAAATGATTGGCGTTTGATTGGGAATGGTGTTGGAATTCATTGGGAGAGTATTGATGAAGATATATCAATAGCTGCACTACTTTAGCTTTAAAACTCCCTTCAATTCACAACCTAATAACCGTCTTTCCTTTTAAAATAATGTCCTTCCCATTCCATCTGAAAGTCCCTGTTAACCCTTCCGGCAATATAATTTCCCCGGTTATACCTTGAATTCCAGCTCTTTTTAAATCAAAGATGATCATTCCGGAGGGATGAGGCATCTGCCCTTTTATGAATGTTAGTTTACCCAGAGCGGGTTCTATTTCCACTGTCTTGAACCCTGGTGTCCCCGGACGGATACCCGCCACCGTTGCAAGAAAGTCATAATCAGGACTCGCACTCCAGGCATGGCAGTCGGATCGGGCAGGATCGGGATTCTCAGCGAATGTTGTTAACCCTTTATCAAGCATATCATTCCATAAGCCAAGAGTTCCCAGGTAGAGATCAGCCAACCCCGTTTTCTTAAGAGCTTGTGTAAGGTAAAACCTGAAATACATTGTCGGCTGGATCAGAGTCTTATCATTCATGAATCGTTGCACAAAAGCTTTTTGATCGTTTGCTGGAATTGTATTTGTCAGAACTGCAAAGATCTGGGCATGCATGCTGAATTCT
>JANYIW010000058.1 GCA_025358645.1 Bacteroidales bacterium | reverse complement strand
CAACAGAATTGCGGAACAATGCTTTCCGTAAAATGGCCGATGAGGTTAAATTTCAGATGGGAGTGGGTCAGCCTGTAGTTGCATATAACCTTCAGCCTCATAACCGTAAAGTTGTTATTGAAGCTAATGTTTATTCACATGAAGAACCTGTGACAGCCAAATTTGAAAGCTGGGGTAATTATTACGGTTCAAAATATATCAAAGTTGTCGATAAAGGACAGGGTAATGTTCCTTCAGTATTGGTCCGCGATGCTTCCGGTAAAAAGTACCCGGCACAGGTTGTCTGGGGAAAATCTACACCTCCCGGATTTACATCTAAAGTTCAGTTCATTGTTGATAATATGCCGGCAGGTGGTTATAAAACTTTTTATGTGGATATGACCAAACCGGGAGAACCAGGTGAAGTCATCCCCTTCAAAGATAATACCTTCGAAACAGACTTCTTTAAAATTAAATTCGATATGACCACTGGTGGAATTGTAAGCCTGTTTGATAAGCGCTCAAACAAGGAATATGTCAAAGATGGTGGTCAGCTTAATAAACTGAGAATATACCTCGAAGACAAAAAAGGAGGAATGAAGTCATGGACAATTAATAATATTGTTAAAGAAGAGGATGTTACAAATGTTGTAAGTGTTAAGGTTGTTGAAAACGGACCTGTAAGAGCTTGTGTTGAAACAGTAAAAACCTGGGGTAAATCGAGGTTTATCGAACGTACATACCTTTACCGTTCATATCCACGTATCGGTTACGACATGGAGGTTCATTGGCTCGAAACAGGAAGCGATTCTACCGATTCGCCAATGTTAAGGGCTCTCTTCCCGATAGCTATTGATAATCCGGTATTTAATTGCCAGGTTCCGTTTGATGTTGTTGAAAGACCGACTGACCTGAGAAAAAAGCAATCATTTAAAAATTTCCAGACTTCATGGACTCCCCAGGATAGTCCTGATGGACAAGAAGTTCCTGCTCAAAAATGGGTCGATCTGACTGATGGTATTACTGGTATTGCCCTGTTAAACAGTACCAAATATGGTCATTCATATCACAACGGTGATTTAAGAATTACACTTATGAGAGCTGCAGGTGCCCCTGATATCTATCCAAACCTTGGTAAATTCAATATCAGCTATGCACTTTATCCTCATGCAGGCGATTGGAAGAACGGTAGTGTATGGGCTGAAGGTGATGATTTCAATATCCCTGTTTATGCTGCTGAGCCTCCATCACTTGCACTTGTAAAAGCTCATGCCACACGCCCTGAAGAAGCTTCATTTTTCTCTGTCGATGCTCCAGGAGTAGTTTTGACTGGTATGAAACAGTCCGAAGACGGTAATGAATTAATAATAAGGTTATTAGAAATACAGGGCAAAGAAACTACAGTAAACCTCAGAGTACCAATCGAGGTAAGTTCTGTTCGCAGACTCAACCTTATTGAATTACCACTCAATAATGTCATTAAACCAACGGTTAATGGTAAAACAATACAGGTTAAAATAAAACCAAACGAGATCGTTACTCTTGGCATAACGACTTCGAAATGAAATGTTTTTTAAACTTTAAACATAGAGATTCTTAATTGAATTCAGGCCGGTATTGCTTCTTGTGAACCGGCCTGAATTTTTTATTTTTGACTTTCCTTGTGGATCATATTGTATCCCCGTTGAACTCCTTCACGGCATTATAAGCTGCCATTACATTTTGAGGCGGAACTTCGGAAAGGATGTTATGAATAGGTGCAAAAATAAAACCTCCATCTTTTGACAAAATCTCACAACGGGTCAACACATCTTTTCGCACTTCCTGAGGTGTGGCTCTGTTAATCACAGAAGCAGTATCAACTCCACCTCCCCAGAATGTTATGTCTCTGCCAAATTCATTCTTCAGAGTCAATAGATCCATTTGATAACAGTTTGTCTGGACAGGATTAATTATATCAAAACCTACCTCAATCAAATCAGGAATAAATTGTTTTATACTTCCACAGGAATGCAAAAAGATTTTCATGTTACTATGTTTCTTTACATAATCGCATAGAATTTTGTATCTGGGTTTTAAGAATTTCCGGAAAGTATCGAGGTCCATAAATGGCCCCGATGTCATGCCCAGATCATCACCAAATCGAATCACGTCAACAATATCACCAACAGTCTGGCATTTTTTCTCTAATCCGGCAAGGTGCATATCTACCAGTATATCAAGCATTTCAGATAGTTTTTCCTCTTCGACCATCAAATCAATAAGGAAATTATCCATTCTTCTGATGAAGAAACCAAGTTCAAGTAATTTAACTCCACCAGACATTACCAAAGCTTTATTCGTTGATTCTTTTAGCTTTAACAACTTTTCCCTTAATTCTGTTGCATTTAAATTTGAGGCGTGTGAATGCACTACCCAACTTATCTTTTTTAAGGCGTCTTTTAAATTATTAAAATTTTCAGGATATCCATTTATATATGGAAAATACATTTGATCAAAGAATGAAGCTCCTACAGGCATTTTTGAGAGTACTGTGCCATCCTCATCTTTAGTATACCATGAACCATCATCTGCTTTGATTGGTCGAAACCATGTGGGGTATTCAGCTTTACTTCCATCAGCCAGTATTACCTCATACCAATCATTATTTTCTACAGAAAGCCTGTTAATATCAAGGGCATCAACTCCGAGCAAATCAATTATTTCCATATCAACATTAGCAAGCTGTTGCACAACATCAAAAACCCTGGTTGTTCTTTCAATTTTCAGATATTTTTTCAGGTTATTATATGCAACAGCCGATATTCCTGTAACAGTTGAGCCCCCCAGATCTATTGGTACTTTATCAGGTTGCTTATGATTTATTGATAAAAGGAGTCTGTCCCTGGAGTTCATAATTAAAAAAGGTGTTAAAATTAATTTAATTTGGCTGGTTTTAAAGATATAAATGATTTGGCAATGTT
>JANYIW010000057.1 GCA_025358645.1 Bacteroidales bacterium | reverse complement strand
CTGGCAGGAGCATACATTTTCTGATAGACCTTCAGGTTCAAAATATGATCCACCCATGGTTCTTTGTGTAACCCATTTGCAATGTACCCGCTCATGTTAATCCCTTCAGCTGCGAGCGCCTTCAGAAATTTGTCACGCGGTGCATTGTTGAAGTGTTCTTTATGATAGGACATTGTGTAGAGATAGAAAGAACCGCTTTCAGTACCTTCATATAGTTTTTGGGGAACCAGACCCGGGAAATTTTTAAGTTTCGAGGTCAGGTAGGCAGCATTTTTGTTTCGAAGGGCAAAACGCTCTTTCGCGCTATCCAGTTGGGCCAGCAAAATTGTTCCTTCAAATTCGTTCATCCGGTATTTGGCACCGATCGTTTCCGAACGTCCTTTCTTTGATGTACCGTGGTTTTGAACCGTGTAACATTTATCCATCAGTTCTGCATTATTACCGATGATTGCTCCGCCTTCACCACATGAAATCGTTTTGGATGTCTGGAAACTGAAACAGCCCAAATCGCCTATTGTTCCCAATACTTTCCCTTGGTATACGCCAAGGTGTGCCTGGCAAGTATCTTCAATGACTTTAAGATTGTGTTTATTGGCAATGGCCATAATTCGCTCCATATTACAGGGTTGTCCCATGATATGAATCGGCATAATGGCTTTTGTGTTTTCTGTGATTCTTTTTTCCACTTCGTTAGGGTCAATCTGGAAAGAGAGTGGATCAATATCAGCCATAACGGGTAGGGCACGGCTGGTGATGATAGAAGATATCGTTCCCATATCTGTATACGGTGAAGTGATTACTTCGTCACCTGGCCCGATTCCTAATGCTTCAACACAGGTATTCAATGCCTGGGTTCCCGATCCGGTTCCAACTGCAAATTTAGTTCCCATCAGTTTGGCATATTCTATTTCAAATGTTGGAACACTTCCATTTGGAGATTCAATTCTGCACCAGATTCCACTTCTGACGGTCTTTGACATCGCTTCGACCATCTTCTCGTCACGGTAAGGCCATTTGGGCCATACTTTACTCTTCACTACCGGTTCGCCTCCCAGAATGGCAAGTTTACCCGTTTCATTTGTTGTATGCATGATGTTCCCAAAAACTGGAAGGCTGCTGGAAGCCATTGCAGCAACTGAACCAATTGATACGCCAGTTATAAATCGGCGTCTTGTAAAATTACTTTTTTCCATTACAAATATTTATTAATTAAATCATAAAGATAAGTCGGTTTCAGAGTTCCGTTCACGTACCCCAAAAGTAACAAACTAATTTTATCTTAAAATAATTTGGTCAATTATTTTAAGATCGTACTTTATAAACTTGCTATTTATCAGTTATTAACATTGTCATTTTCTATTAGACAAAATTTATTCAGTATAATTTCTATAAGAGAATAAACCATTAACCAGAAGTGAACCAGTAATCAATCTGGTTATTAGTGGAAAGCAGAGCAACCTAACTCTTCTTTCCACCAATAAATTTTTAATAGAATATCAATATTAAATAAAGCGATTTCTACTACTTAAACTATAAGACTGATATCTTAATAACCAGGATTTTGTGGAAACACAGCGTCGACATTTAAGTCAATCTGTGCCTGCGGAATTGGCCACCGGAAATTATGTTCGTCGATTAGTGCCCCTGGACACATTGGATTATCATTATACTTTCTAACCCTTTCCATCAATTTATTTGTCCGTCGTAAAATAATAAGTCTCCACTCTTCACCATAAAGTTCTCTTGCTCTTTCATCTAATAGATAATCAATATTTACATTGGCGGCAGTAACTGGTTTTGCGTTAGACCTGTTTCTTACTTTATTAATATCTGCTGCAGCCAAATCTGGTTTGTTGAGGTCAAGATATGCTTCAGCACGCAAGAGCAAAGTTTCTGCAAAACGCAATGCATACCAGTCTTTGTGAGTAATTCCGGCACCTGACCTGTTTGGTTGTAAAAAATAATGGCAAGGATCGGCAAACTTCATATGAATTGGGAAAATAATCTTTATCGTATCGGTTAAAGGATTGGGTCTCGGTGGATTAAAAAGACTAAAATCAATTTTGTGTTTATCATATATAGAAGCCGGATTGTCGTAATAAAAATCGCGCTTAATATTATGCTTTGCATTTCTAATATCATTGTTCCAATTGTCTTTCCATATATAATAGTATACAAGATTAGTCCCACGTGCAGCTGCTGTCGGCCGGCTTAATGTATCAGAATACCCGGTATATGCTCCATTAAAGAATGTGCCCAAAAATGCTTTTTTTCCATCAGGAGTAAGCCCAAGATCAAAATAACGAGGACCAAAAATATATGCGCTTGCAATCTGTCCACCTCCTGTAATAGTTGGCTCACATTGAATTACCCACATTGCTTCTGTATTTTCTGCCAAATTGTGATTTCCATAACCGAAGAGATCAAAATAAACATCTCCTGACCCAAGGATATCTTTTGCAAGTCTGGTACCAAACCTGCTGGTCATCAATGCATATTTAAAATCATCAATGACATGCGTTGCGGCTTCAACTGCTAACTGAGGCTTACCCTGTTCAAGATAAGTCTCTGCAAGGTAATGTAATGCAGGCCCCTTTGTAATTCTGCCTGGTGCAGCTTCTTGTCCTGGATTAGGTAAATAAGTGGCTGCAAATTTGAAATCCTCTACCATCAGGGCATGAATATCTGCGATAGGATCTCTGACGAAATCTGCTTTCGCATAGTTAACCGAATGCTTTAAGAGTGGAACGTCACCAAAAGAGGAGACAAGATAACGATAAGCAAAAGCTCTGAAGAACTT
>JANYIW010000048.1 GCA_025358645.1 Bacteroidales bacterium | reverse complement strand
AAATCCACACACGGAACATTTATACGCTGACAAATCTCTTACCCCTTTATTCTCCTGAAGATAGTCTATTGATTCTTTTGCATCAATTAATGAATTATAGATGGTCTTTTTACATGGAGACTCAATAGGATATATCTTTCTTACGCGAGATGGTTTATATTTCATTTGGATACTTATTTTTCACAACACATAGTAAAGATAAATATTTCTGATATAATAATGTATTTGCAAAACCGAATAAGAATCGCCACCTATCGATCCTTCCTTGGTAAATGTGTGAATCTTACAAATTTCTTACATTATTATGTAACTTTTCCGGAAATAATAAACTCAAATTTGTTCTGTGATTAATAAAATACAATAGCATGAAAACAAAAAGATTATGGATGTTCGCACTCGCGACCTTATTTTTGGCTGCATTTATAAGTGGTTGCAAAAAAGATAATTCAGAGGTACCCGATGGAGTACGTCCGATTGTAACTTCAACTGACCCTGTTAATCTTGCTTCCGGGGTACCTCTTGATAAGACAATTACCGCAACCTTTAATAAACCAATGGATCCTTCAACGATTACACCAAAATCATTTTCAATACAAGGAGAAGCTAAGGGTTTAGCAGCCGGACTTTCAGGCGTAATTACTTACGATGGAACCAGTTCAACGATGAGTTTTATACCATCTTCAAAACTCACAGCAGGCACTACTTATACTGCTACAATTGCATCTACGGTTAAAGATTTATCTGGCAATACATTAAAGGAAAATTACGTCTGGACATTCAGTACAGGGACAACTATATCACCCACGGTGATTTCTACAGACCCGGCAAACAATGCGCTAGATGTATTACTTAATAAGACAATTACCGTAACTTTTAATCAGGCAATGGATCCTTTGACAATTACTGCAACCACCTTAACCATTAAGCAAGGGGTAACCGCTGTTTCGGGAACAGTATCGTACAATGGAACAACCGCCTCATTTAAACCATCCGACGTACTCGTCTCCAATACGGTCTATACTGGTACCATTAGCAGCGGAGCTAAGAATGTGGCGGGCACAACACTGGCTAATGACTACGTTTGGAATTTTACAACAGGAACCATAACAGCACCTAAAGTGAATTCTACGGATCCATTAAATCTGGCAACAGGTGTTGCACTCAATAAAGTTATAAGCGCTGTTTTCAGCGAAGCGATGAATCCATTATTAATCAATGCATCGTCTTATACCTTAATGGTTGGCACTACGCCAGTCGCAGGAACAGTGAATTACACCGGGACAACGGCAACATTTACACCAACTGGTGGCCTTTTATCTGGTAACATTTATACTGCCACGATTACAACTGCAGCCAAAAATCCAGCCGGTATTCCATTGGCTAATAACTATGTATGGACATTTAGCACTGGGGCACCATTAGGTCCAGTTGGTGTTGATCTTAAAACGGTTGCGCGGTTCGGGATTATTGCAGGCGTGGGAATCAGCAACAATGCAGGCTTTAGTGTAATTAATAATATGGATGTCGGGATATACCCTGGTGCCCGTTCTTCGATTATCGGATTTCCTCCTGCAATTGTAGTGAATGGCGCTATGTACGCTTCTGATGATATTGCACCTCCCGGAGTACCTGCAATGCTGTTACAGGCTCAGAATGAACTCACAGCTGCTTATATTTTTGCTGAAGGAGCATTATCCCCGGCACCAGCTACAGTATCAGGCGATCAGGGAGGAAAAACACTTGCACCTGGCATTTATAAATCAACTTCCACACTATTAATTCAATTAGGTGATCTTACTCTTGATGCTCAGGGGGATGTTAATGCAGTCTGGATCTTCCAGATAGCATCAGCCTTAACGACAGTAGGTGGTGGACCTTATCCTTCTCCTTCTGGTGGCAATGTTCTACTCACCGGAGGCGCCCAGGCTAAAAACGTCTTTTGGCAAACAGCCAGTTCGGCAACAATCGGAGACTATACATCATTTAAAGGAACTATACTGGCGTTGCAAACTATAACGATGGGTGCATACTCAAGAGCTGAGGGTAGAATGCTAGCCAGAAATGGAGCAGTAACAATGACTGGCACAAACATAATCGATAAACCATAAATCTTAATCAGGAATTGTCGCTGGCAAGAGCTAGTGAAGTCAAGGATTTCTGATCAACTATATATTTTTCAAGAAGAAAGAGGCTGTCTGAAAAAATTCAGGCAGCCTTTTCTTTATTTCATTTAATTCATTTAGATGCAAAAAGCGTATTTTTTCACATTTTAAATGTATGAATGATGCATCTCATTTATAAAATTGTGCAATACTTATTTGTATTAAGTTGATAATCTTTGTTCCGTAAAAATAATAAAGTATTTAACCAAAATAGTTATGAATAAGATAACTGAATTAAAGGTAAACTGGAACGAGACAAAAGGGAAACTAAAGCAAAAATTCGCAATGCTCACAGAAAGTGATTTATTGTTAGTGGAAGACAAACAGGATGAGATGTTAGCACGACTCCAGATTAAACTTGGGAAAACAAAAGAAGAGATTCATAAACTTATTTCTGAATTATTAAAATAATGAAGAAATACATTATGCTGATTCTTTCCCGTAATAGTTAGTTTCAGAGACAATAATATTTCTCACATAACCCATTCTTTGAATCAAATAAGCTGGTTGCTAATTAAATTACCTTTTTCAGAACTACTCCTATACAGAACTTAAGAAAATCAATAGTGTAGACTAATAAACCTAAAAGACTAATAGAAGTTCTGTTGAAATCAGATCAGACAATGAACATTAGGATTTAGAATTATGTTATATATCATTAAGTGTTCAGATATGACTAAAAAGTTGATTATTCTGTTATTAATGGGAACTGCTTTATCAAGTTGTAAGAAAGTATTAAATAATCCTTCAGACATTATACCCATTCCCTGGTCCGCTTCGGTTTTTACACAGCACAATGACAATACCAGAGCCGGCATAAATGATCATGAAAAGATATTAACAACCGCTAATGTAAATACAAAGCAATTTGGTAAACTTTTTACATTATCTGTGGATGATGAGGTATATTCCCAACCTCTTGTTTTTAGTAATTTAGCTATTGGCACGGGTAAGAACAATGTTGTGTTCATAGCCACTGTTAATAATAGTATATACGCTTTTGATGGTAACAATGGAAATTTATATTGGAAAAAAAACTTTACCGTTCCGGGCATGCGTCCGCCTAACGCTGCAGATATGACTACAGACATTAATATCCCTTATCCTGATTTCAATCAAAATGTTGGCATAGTTGGTACACCGGTAATAGATTCACTTTCACAAACAATTTATTTTGTAGCCCGCAGTACAAATGGCACCGATTTTTACCAATATCTTCATGCCGTTAATATCGTAAATGGCACTGAAATGCCCGGTAGTCCTGTCGTCATTGAAGCAAGTGTTCCCGGAACAGGAGATGGCAGTTTTAATAATGTAGTTAGTTTTGATCCATTGCGTAATAACCAGCGACAGGGATTAACCCTGGTAAAAGGCGTGGTTTATGTAACTTATGCCTCTCATGCTGATTGGGGTCCTTACCACGGGTGGATTCTAGGATATAATGCCATGACATTACAGCAGTTAATTATTTATAATGTGACACCTGATGGTGAGAATGGAGGTATTTGGGAAAGTGGTATGGGAGTGGCAGCCGATGCAGAAGGCAACCTCTATGTAACTACGGGAAATGGAACT
>JANYIW010000036.1 GCA_025358645.1 Bacteroidales bacterium | reverse complement strand
ATAGTATATGATAAAACTCTCAAAGGCTTTTCCACTAAGGAGGTAGAACCGCAAAAATATGTATCGTGGACAGAAGGTAAGTTGGTTTTCAGGAATGATCAGCTGGATGTAATTGCAAGAAGACTTGAACGATGGTATAATGTTGAAGTTGAGATTAATGGCAATATCAGAGAAGACCTCAGTCTGCGCGCAACATTTATTGGGGAAGGCCTTGAAGAGGTATTAGGTTTGTTGAAACACAGTTTGCCGATTGATTTTAAGATTGAATATGGGGTTCTCAAACAGGATGAAACTTATTCTAAGACGAAAGTAATTATATTACCCAGAACCAAATAAAATGAATATAAACTTAAATGGGTTTTGCCTATGATACAATCTATTTTATAGCAAAACAGGAAGACGATGCAACCGCCTTCCTGTAAGATTTGCTAAGTAATTATTTTAAAATAATAACCTAACTAAAAACTTTTCAAAGTTATGAAAAAAGAATTTGATCTGTGGGTGTTTTCGCATCCATATCTAAAAAAACTAATCATGGAACTTAAAATTGCATTCTTTATTACTGTGGTAAGTGTTTCAAGTGTCTTAGCTACCCCATCTTATTCACAGGCAGCCAAGGTTTCATTAGACATGAAGAACCGAAGTCTGGAGCAGGTAATGGATGAAATAGAACATCAGACAGAGTTCTATTTCATTTTCAACCAGAAGCAGATTGATGTAAACAGAGTTGTTAATATTGAGGCAGAAAACGAATTGATTACCGATATTCTTCCTGAATTATTTAAAGGTACCAATGTCAACTATGCAGTTCTTGACAGAAAAATCTTATTAACCACTGATCCACTCGGGAATAGCTTAAATACGATTGGATTAAATAATGAAGTTCAGCAGATATTTATTTCAGGAGTGGTTATCGATGCTATAACAGCTCAAACTATGCCTGGTGTGAACGTTCTTGTAAAAGGAACCCTCGTTGGTGTACAAACTGATGTTGATGGGAAATTCAAACTTCCACTCCCGACAACAAATTCTGTGATAAGTTTTTCATTTATTGGATATACTACACAGGATATTACTTATACTGGCCAGTTGATCTTAAATATAAATTTGGCTCCGAGTTTAGAAAGTCTCGATGAAGTTGTTGTAATCGGTTATGGAACTATTAAAAAGAAAGACTTAACAGGATCAGTTGCTTCCATGCCGGCCGATCAGATTAAAGATCTGGCATCTACCAGGATTGAGCAGGCGCTGCTTGGAAAAGCGGCTGGTGTTCAGGTTAAATCAGTATCAGGAGAACCAGGTATGGCTCCCCAGATCAGGGTAAGAGGTGTAGGTAGTATTTCTGCCGGAGTTGATCCTTTATATGTTGTCGATGGATTTCCCACAGATAACCTTCAGATGTTAAATCCCAATGATATAGAGAGTATTGATATTCTTAAAGATGCTTCTGCAACTGCTATCTACGGATCACGTGGATCAAACGGCGTTGTCATAATTACTACGAAAAGAGGAAAAGCAGGTAAGACCAATATAACATTTGATACTTACTATGGCTATCAGACTGTTGAGAAACTTCCACACATGAAGAACTCTGTTGAACAGGCGAACTGGTTCTTCGACGGAATGAGAAACAAGAACTTAGATGCTGGTAATGATGTATCAGGTGCTCCGACAGCATGGAAAGCACCGGTTCCTCAGATTATCATGGATGTGCTTGATGGTACAAATACCACTGATAAAGAAGCAATGGATTATATTTTCAGAACTGCACCACAACAACAGTATCAAATAACAGCAACTGGTGGCAATGAGAATATTAAATATGTTTTGAGTGGAGAGTATCTTAATCAGGACGGTATTGTTGTGAATAGCAATTTTTCGAGGTATTCATTACGGAGCAATATTGATGCCCAAATTACAAAGAACCTGTTAGTAAAAGTAAATCTTAATCCTTCCTTTACTCAACAAGTTTCTCTCCCGGTGACAGGAGAAGGTTGTTGTCTTGGATCTAATATTGTGGCTGGGGCATTACAGATTCATAACTTTTATCCTCCACTTAATGATGATGGGAGCTATTTTAATTATGACGGTCTGACAGCCCTTGCAGCTGTATATAATCCGTTGGCAACTGCGCGGGAAACCAAAACTCTTCAGAGTAAAATGCGGTTATTGGGAAATATTAATGCTGAATACACAATTTTAGAAGGTTTAAAGTTCAACATTATGATAGGGGGTAGTCTCTTGGGTGGCAAAGGAATGCGATTCAGACCTTCACTTCCACTCTTTTTTAATGAACCGGCTACAGGTAGAGATGATGCATCATTTACTTATAACTGGCTGACAGAATATACTTTGAATTATATTAAAAGTTTTGGTAAACATAATTTTACAGGGTTAGCCGGGTATACAACGCAGAAACAAAAAGGTTTCACAAATGCAATTGAAAGTAATTTGTATCCAAATAACCTGGTTCCAACATTGAACGCTGCAAGTGGTATAACTTTAGGAATTTCCGATATAGGAGCATGGTCATTAATCTCATATCTGGCCAGGTTTAATTATAATTATGATGGTAAATATTTTATAACAACATCGATACGTAGTGATGGATCATCCCGTTTTGGAGTAAACAACAGATATGCAACGTTCCCCTCTGTAGGTTTAGCTTGGCGTATTTCAAATGAAAACTTCCTAAAGGATGTAAGTTTCCTGAATATCTTTAAATTGAGAGCAAGCTACGGAGAATCGGGCAACAATGAAATTGGTAATTATCAGCAGTATGCTACAATCACCTATCTTAAATATGCTTTGGGCGATGCAGCTGCAGGAGGGTTTGGTGCCGCACAGATTGCCAACCCGGTTTTGACCTGGGAAAAACAAAGACAAATTAACTTAGGCTTTGATGCCGGATTCTTTAAAGATAGAATAACCTTTACGATGGATCATTTCAGGTCTACAAACTCTGACTTATTGCTAAATGTTAACATACCTGGAATAACAGGATTCACTTCTGCTTTACAGAACGTCGGTGAAGTTAAGAATCAGGGTTGGGAATTTGTATTAAGTACAAAAAATTTGACCGGAAAATTTGAATGGGAAACCAGTATGAACCTTTCCACTTACAAGAATGAGGTAGTAAAACTAGGCCCGACAGGTGATCCTATTTACTCAGGAAATAATGTAACAAAGATTGGTCAACCTATTGGAATGTTTTATGGGTTTATAACTGATGGCGTCTTCATGAGTCAGGCAGAGTTAGATAATGGACCAATTTATAATCCGGGAGCAGCTGACCGTTCTCATGTTGGCGATATAAGATTTAAGGATATCAGCGGACCGGATGGACAGCCTGACGGGAAAATTGATAATTTTGATAATACTATTATGGGTAGCCCGTATCCGGATTTTTATTATGGAATGACAAACAGGTTTGAGTTCCATAGCCTCGTTCTAACCGTAAGTTTGCAAGGCTCACAAGGAAATGAGGTACTCAGTGTTACTCGCGATGCAGGATATAGCGGAAGAGCTCGGGTAAGAGGATATGCTTTTACCAATAACTATTGGAAATCGGAAGCAGAACCTGGTGATGGAAAAACACCCAGACCAAACGATTCTCCTACCGGGGGTCAGCGCAGACCTAACCAAAATTGGATTGATAACGGATCATTTCTTCGTGTTACAAATATTACTTTAGGTTATACATTACCTGCGAATGTTTGTAAAAAACTTTTGATGGGTTCACTCAGAGTTTATACAACGGCTACAAATCCATTTCTTTTAACCAAATATGTCTCTTTTAATCCCGATGTTAGTTTTAGAGGTGATCCACTTAGACCAGGTAATGAAGCAAATGATTATCCATTAGGGAAAGGATTATTAATAGGATTAACTGCAACATTTTAAGGATCTAACATTAAAAGTAAACGAATATGAAAAGGATATTTAATATATTGATTATGACATCTTTAATAATGATGTCATGTAACAAAAGTTTTCTTGATATTGTTCCTGAATCAACCGTAACTACAGATATCTTATATAAAACGGATAAAGATTTCCAGGATGCAGTTACAGGATGTTATGCCGCATTACGAAGTGCGTATAACGATATGTATATATATGGTGACCTGCGTAGTGATGATTCGTGGCATGCACTTGGCAATAATGTAGTGATGAACTCAATCAATAATTTTGCTGAGTCAAGTAGTGAAAGCGTATTTGCAAGCACCTGGCGGAATTATTATCTTGTTATTTTTCGCGCTAATGAGATCCTTACTAAAATTGAACCACTTGATCCAACTCTGATTAAAAACAAGGATCGTCACATTGCTGAAGCAAAATTTCTTCGTGCACTTGCCTATTTTGATTTAGTCAGAATTTTTGGCGACGTTCCTAAGATTACAAAAAATGTAACCATCGAAGAGGCTTACAAATCAGGCCGTGCAAGTGCGGATCTAATTTATAATGATATTATTATCCCTGATCTGTTAGCAGCAGAATCCGGACTATTAGCCAAATATACAGGTAATGATATAGGAAGAGCCACAATCGGAGCTGCTAAATCGTTGCTGGGTAAAGTATATTTAACAACCCACGACTTCGTAAATGCTGAGGCTAAACTGCAGGAAGTCACTACTATAGGATATACACTTCTGCCAAAATATCAGGATTTATTTGACTATACAAAAAATGAGCATCATGCCGAATATGTATTCGATATCGAATATGTTGCAGGTGGTCTTGGTCTTGGAAGTCATTTTACAAATTCATTCCTTCCTAAATCAACAGGATCTTTTGCAGATACATATTTTAATATAAAAGGTGGTCTGGGAGAATTAAATACTCCAACAATGAATTTATTCAATGCTTTTGATCCATCTGATCCCCGGAGGATTCTTTCATGCGATACAAATCATTTATTCTTTAAGTTTTTTCAGATTTCTACATTCACGAGGAAATACATTGTACCGACTGCCAGTTTGAACGATAGTCCGGCTAACTGGAAAGTAATACGTTACGCAGATGTTCTGTTAATGTATGCTGAGGCATTGAATGAAAATAATAAAACCGATCTGGCACTTACCAACCTGAATAAGATCAGGGCAAGGGTTGCGATGCCAACTTTTACCGGATTAACCAAGGATCAGACACGCGATAAAATCTATCTTGAACGCAGACTTGAACTTGCAATGGAAGGTCATAGATGGTTTGATCTGGTCAGGACAAGCCGTGCGCTTACAGTTATGGCTCCTACAGGAATGAAGAATTACAATACAGTTTTCCCGATTCCTTTACGTGAGATACAGGTGATAAATAATCCATCAGTATTTCCTCAGAACCAAGGGTATAATTAACAGTCTTGGAAAATAATTTTGCTGGTCATACTTTTGCCTCAGCCTGCTGAAGCAAAAGGTGATCGACAAAAATTTATTTGTCTGAACTGTAATCTCAGTTTAATTTCTCATTCCGATCCTTAAGTTACTGTTTGATAATTAATATTAAGGCGTGAAACAAATAACCTCAATAAGGAAATCTATGTAACTGTAAAATTGAAGTCAGCGTTTTATACTTCATGCAGTGTTATTACAAAAAATGAAATTCAACCCATTAAATTAATAAACATGTTGACGGAACAAAACAATTTAAGAAAGTTAGTATTAATATTACTGGCAAGTACTATTCTTTCAATCCAATCGTGGTCTCAGAAAATTTCAAACACAAAGTATGTCGATCCGACGATAGGTAACGTCTCTCCTCTATTGAATCCAAACCGTCCGGTAGTACATCTGCCGAACCAGATGGTAAGAATGTTCCCGCTCAGATACGATCATCTTGATCTTCAGATCACCGGGTTTCCTCTTTTAGCCCTGAATATTATAACCCCACAGACTATTTTTTCAGTGAAACCCTCACTTGGAGAGATATCCGACACAAGTTGGAACAGTAGACTGAATTATGATCAGGACTTTGAAATAACAAAGCCATGGTATTATTCTACATTAATTACCGATGATAATATCAGGACCGAGTATACTGCTGGCGAAAGAACAGGTATTTACAGGTTTACATTTCCTAAAGGTGTAAAAAAGAATCTTTTATTATCTCATTGTTATGCAAACGGATTATATGATTTTGATAAAGCCAATGAGATTTATGGTACAGAATTCGTTATAGACGCGATTCACCAGCAGAAGGGAACAGCTTATGCTTATGGCGTTTTCACAGGATCCCCCAAGAGTGGCAAAAGCTCCGGTGAAAAAGATTGGGGAAAATATTCTGTTGGTACATGGGGTGGAGCAAAACCCGGCAAAATGGATGGCGAGAAAGCCTGGATAGCTTACCCGGAGACGGATACTTCAGTTGTTGAGTTTCGGTATGCCATATCTTTTATCAGCCGTGAACAGGCAAAGAAAAATTTTGAAGAACTTAATGGGATATCATTCGATGCGCTGAAAGAAAAAGGCAGATTAGCCTGGGTTAAAGTAATGGATCAGATAAAGGTTGAAGGAGGCACGGAAGCACAGCGTCGTACATTTTATACTTCGTTATATCGTTGCTATGCACGAATGACTGATATAACGGAAGATGGCAAATATTTCAGTGGTTATGATAAGATTATTCATAATGATACCCGTCCATTTTATGTCGATGACTATTCATGGGGCAACTACCTTGCATTTCATCCTCTATATATTATACTGAATCCAGCCAGGGAAGCTGATATGCTTCAGTCTTATGTAAGAATGTATGAACAAAGCGGGTGGCTTCCTGATTATCCAAAACATTTTGGTGATAGAGAGGGTATGTTTGGTTTCAATTCGGCAATTATGATTCTGGACGCATATCGTAAAGGTGTTCGCAATTTTGACGTCAATAAAGCATTTGAAGGCATGTTGAAAAGTGCAGACCAGGCTACGATGCTCCCTTCACGGAATGGTCCAAAAGGTGCGCTGGAAGATTTTTATAATGAAAAAGGATATTACCCTGCCCTTCATCCGGGTGAAAAGGAAACGGATCCAACTGTTTTGGGTAAGCAGGGTCAAAAAAGATCTGCAGTTGCTATCACGTTAGGACATAGTTATGACGCATGGGCATTAAGTGAGATGGCAAAGGAATTAGGAAATCAGGATATTTACACACGGTTCGCTCCCAAAGGTCAGAATTATAAGAATCTATGGAATAAGGAGACAGCGTTTTTTCTTCCCAAAGATTCAAAGGGAAATTGGATTGAAATTGATCCAAAATTTCCAGAGGGTTCCTCAGGGGAATATTACAATGAAAACAGCGGTTGGATTTATTTATGGAATGTTCAACACGATGTTGAAGGATTGATCGGGTTAATGGGTGGAGAAAAGAATTTTGTCCATAAACTCGATCAGTTATTTCTTGAAAGACTTGATATGGGGAAAGTCGCATTTTATAATAAGTTTCCTGACCAGACAGGTATGATAGGCAATTTTGGCATGGGCAATCAGGTCTCATTTTTTATACCATACCTGTACAATTATACGGGTTCTCCATGGAAAACCCAGAAAATGACCAGGCTACTATTAGACACATGGTTCAAGGATGACATTTTCGGAGTACCCGGAGATGAGGATGGCGGATCTATGTCAGCTTTCGTTGTATTCTCAGCCATGGGTTTCTATCCTCTTAAACCCGGAGTTCCGATGTATACTATTACCAGTCCATTATTCACCAAAGTAACTATTGATCTGCCTAATGGAAAAACTTTTACCCTGGTAGCAACAAACAGCTCAAGAACAAATAAGTATATCCAGTCAGCTACTCTGAATGGTAAGATTTTATCTACGCCATGGTTTTCGCATACAGACCTTATTAACGGAGGTAAGTTAGTTCTGGAAATGGGAGAAAAGCCTGGTAAAATCTGGAATAAGCAGTAATTAAACATTATATAGAAGTTTTAAAATTAAGCAGACATCAATAAACTTATAAATGAAATATGTTTAAACTAACTGGTTCATTAAACAAATTAGTATTGATTGTATTACTCTTTACTGTTTTTTCAGTTCAATCACAATCGCAGGAAAAAACAAACTTAAAGTATATAGATCCCACTATTGGCAATGTGGCCCCATTGCTGAATTCTAACCGACCGATTGTTCATCTTCCAAACCAGATGATCAGAGTATACCCAATGCGTTATGATCATCTTGACCTTCAGATTACAGGCTTCCCTCTGCTGGCATATAATATAATTACACCACAGGTCATTTTTTATGTCAAACCGTCCACCGGGGTGATTTCTGACACCAGCTGGAACAGGAGAATGAATTATGATCAGGACTTTGAAATTAACAAGCCCTGGTATTACTCAACAATAATTACTGATGAGGATATCAAAACTGAATTTACTGTAGGTGAACGTACTGGTATCTACCGGTTTACATTTCCAAAGGGGGCAAAAAAGAATCTTCTGTTATCTCATTGCTACAAAAATGGTCTTTACGAATTTACTGAGGGTAATGAAATACAAGGTACTGAGTTTGTAGTTGATGCAATTCATCAGCAAAAAGGTACAGTATATATGTTTGGCTCTTTTTCCAAGGCATCCCAGAGTGGCAAAAGCCAGGGCGAGAAAGACTGGGGTAAGTATTCCGTTGGTACATGGGGAGGTACAAAACCTACAAGAATGGAGGGTGAGAAGGCCTGGATAAGTTATACAGAAAAGGATCCCTCTGTTATCGAGTTTCGATATGCGATTTCTTTTATAAGCCCCGGACAGGCAAGGAAAAATTTTGAAGAACTTAAAGGTGTAACATTTGAAAAGCTCAAAGAAAAAGGCATATCTGCATGGGAAAAGGTAATAAGTCAAATAAACGTTGAAGGCGGAACAGAATCACAGAGACGTACTTTTTATACAGCTTTATACCGGTGTTATCCGAGAATGACAAACATTTCGGAAGATGGAAAATATTTCAGCGGTTATGATAAAACGATTCATGAGGATAAGAGACCATTTTACACAGATGACTATTCATGGGGCAATTTTCTGGCTCTTCATCCATTACGAATGATCATTAATCCTGAGGCTGAGGCAGATATGCTTCAGTCCTATGTGAGGATGTACGAACAGAGTGGTTGGATGCCTGATTATCCGCGGCATTTTGGTGACAGAGAAGGAATGTTTGGGTTTCATTCCGCAATTATGTTCCTGGATGCATACCGAAAAGGAATTCGCAATTTTGATGTCAACAAAGCATTTGAGGGGATGTTGAAAAGTGCTGAACAAGCTACCATGCTTCCTTCAAGGAATGGCCCCAAAGGTGCACTGGAAGATTTTTATAATGAAAAAGGTTATTACCCTGCTCTTCATCCGGGAGAAGCAGAAACAGATACAACAGCTATGGCTAAACCCGGTCAAAAAAGATCAGCTGTTGCCATTACATTAGGCCACAGTTACGATGGCTGGGCTCTAAGCGAGATGGCTAAAGAATTGGGAAATAACGATGTTTTTAATCGTTTTGCGCATACAGCACTGAATTATAAAAATCTGTGGAATCCCGTATCGCAGTTTTTTCTTCCCAAGGATGCTAAGGGAAACTGGATTGAAATCGATCCTAAATTTGGTGGAGGTCATGCTGGTCTTGATTATTATAATGAGAACAATGGCTGGACTTATTTATGGAACGTGCAACATGATGTTGAAGGGTTAATCTCACTAATGGGTGGAGATAAGAGCTTTACAAAACGACTCGATCAAATTTTTATAGAAAGGCTTGATCGGGGTAAATTAGCATTCTTTAATAATTTTCCTGATCAGACTGGACTCATTGGTAATTTTGGTTTAGGAAACCAGGTCTCTTTCTTTATTCCATATCTGTATAATTATACCAGTTCGCCATGGAAGACTCAGAAAATGACGAGGTTACTATTAGATACATGGTTTAAAGACGATATATTCGGAGTTCCTGGTGACGAGGATGGTGGATCTATGTCGTCTTTCGTGGTCTTCTCTGCAATGGGCTTCTATCCTTTAAAACCTGGCATTCCGATGTATACAATTACGAGTCCTGTCTTTAGTAAAGTAACTATAAATTTGCATAACGGAAAAACATTTACCCTAAGTGCAGAAAAAAGCTCCAGAACAAACAAATATATCCAGTCGGCCACGATGAATGGCAAAGTTTTAACTTCTCCATGGTTTTCACATGACGACCTGATGAATGGAGGTACTTTAGTACTGGAGATGGGTGATAAGCCGGTTGAATGGAACAGTCGATAATAATTTCAGATGATAAGTTTTTTTAAATAACCTATAAGATTAAACAAACCATGAAAAAATCAATATTGATCTTACTGACCTTTCTTTGGATCATAAATTTAAATGCTCAGGTACTCAAAACTGCAAATCGTGATTTTGAAGTTTCTGCAAGCCTCTATCCCTGGGATGTGCATGATGAAGGTATCGGTCTCATGCTTGACAATCTTACCTCCATGTCAGGTGTAAATTCAGTCTATCTAATAGCTGTGATGCATGAGGAGCACAGACCATTTTTAGGACCCAAAGGAACAGGGCCATGGCTATATATTCATAATCCTGCCCGGGCGGAGTGGAACGCTGAGGATTCTCGTGTATACTTCTTCCCTCAAATGAGCCATTATGGTAAAATCAAACCATTTATATCAAGCTATTCCTGGCTTAGTGATACCGATTGGCTAAAAGTTGTTATAGATGCCGCACGGACCAGAGGACTTAAAGTTGGCGTGGAGGTTTCTCATACTTACCTTCCCAAATCTATTTATCAAACACATCCTGAATATCAACAACTTGATATAAACAATAATCCAATAGGTCCTATGGGTACTCCATGCCCCAATAATCCGGATATTAAGGAATATCTTCTGGCACTTTATGGTGATCTTGTCCGGAATTATGATGTAGACTTTGTTCAGACATGTATGTTAATGTTTCCGGATGGCTATACCAGAAATAGTATATGTTTCTGCGAATCCTGTCAGAAGGAGGCCAAAGCCATTGGTTTTGATATGACTGCGGCAATTCCGGTATTAAGGGACAATCCTAATGCTCAGCCCCAGTTAGATCAGGCTTTGAATTTTAAGCGGCTTACTACAACCAAAATGTATAAGTTGATAATTGACAGGATGCGTCAGGAAAAACCAAAAATTGATTTCCGCATTAATGATCTGAATAACAGACCTTCAGGATTATATCTCGAAGATCTGAAGACATACATTACCTCTGTCCACTTATCAACACATACTGAACAGAATGGATATGAAACCAGCGACCGAAAATCAAGGATTGAAACGACACGTTATTTTCTTGGTACTGATGTAACGGTTATCCCGGGCATTCCGGTTCGTATACTTACAACACCGGCTATAGTAAAGTCAAGTATAAAAATTTCGGTGGACAATGGAGCAAAAGGAATAGCTCTTAAGCATTACGATGGAGCATCATATTCCTTGCTTCGGGCTGTTCGTGACGGTTTAAGTTCAGCAGGGGTCACCGGCTTCAGACCACACTTTGGTATGGAGGCTGAGAATATGACTCTCTCGGGATATGTCGCTGATTCCTGTCTGACAGAACATTGTGTTAAGACTTCAGGAACCGGTTATGCAAAATCGGGCTTTACAGGAGAATCAGGTACATATGACGTTATAGTATCCTATCTGGATGAAAAGGAGGGTCAAAGCACACTTTCACTATATACCGGAGGCAAGAAAAGAACATCATGGAAACTTACCGCGGATGTAGGATGCTGGCGCAGAAAAATCTTACCCGATTTAAAAATCAGAAATGGCGAAGAAATTAAAATCGTTGGTATTGCAAATGGTAAGGAAGCTGCACGGGTCGATTATATAGAATTTGTCAGGAAATAAGGTTTGTGATAATCTCTTAGTTTAATAATGGGAGGATAGAAAAGATAATAAATTATTACAAAATAGACATTTGCCTATGAAACAATCTCTTTGAAAGCAAAACAGGAAAGCGATGTAACCGACTTCCTGCAAAATTTGCTCAATTTTTCACATTACTAACCTAACCAAAAACATTTCAAAGTTATGAAAAAGGAATTTGATTCATGGGTGGATTCCCGCCCATTTCTAAGGAAATTTATCATGAAACTTAAGATTGCTTTATTTATTCTTGTTATGGGAGTCTCTACTACTTTAGCGGCGACTGCTTATTCACAGGTTCGGAAGTGACAAAACTCCACGGAATATTCAGGACTATGATGTACTCATCCTGGACGATATAGCCAATATGAGTGACAATCTTGTAACACTGCTTGATAGTTACGTACAGAAGGGAGGAAAATTACTCGTTACGGGCGGTACATCGACGAATGATAATGATGGAAAGCCTTTGAATGTTATCAGGCTTAAATCACTAGGTGTTCAGCCGGAATATAAGGTATTTCCTCAGTCACAATCAACATTCCTGAAAGTTTCGGAAAAGGATAAACAGGCCCTGGGTCAGAAGGAGTTTAAGGACTTTTCACTCATGATGATGAATTCAAGATTTCTGAAACTTAAGATTAGAGAGAATGCTGTGGGGTATATGAGATTACTTCCCAATACCAGGTTTGGCCCTGCTGAAAAGACATATTACACAGAGAATGATATCACAGATTTTCCGGGAGCTGTTGCATATACCTTCGGGAAAGGGAAAACAGTATTCATTCCATGGATGATAGGTTCTGAGTATAATATAAAGGGAAATTATTCACAACGGGCATTATTTCTTGTATCATTAAAAAACCTGCTTAATGTTGAGAGTTCTTTAGTCACGGATGCATCTCCGGTAATTGAGATGACGCATCTGGCAAATCTTAATGGAGCATTCGAATGGGTAGGGATGATCAATCATTCAGGATTCCTGGGAAATTCAGTACGGGAACCTATTACAATTCACAATACAACTATCCGCATCAAACCTTTGAAACCTGTCAGAGAGATCCGATTAATGAGACATGGTACTGCACTGAAGTTTAAACAATCTGACGGATGGATAGAATGTGTTGTACCTCAGATCAGCGATTTTGAAATGATGTTATGTCTTTACAAATAGTTAGTATAAGTAATATATAACTAGCCCGATAACCAAAATTCATACTTAAGATTGTAAAATTCATTACCAGTATTTGAAACTTATAAAACTATAACTTAATAAAATAGATATCATGACAGAAGGAATATTAGCACTACTCGCCTCACTACCCCTGGTGGCTATCTTTGTACTAATGGTTGGTTTTCGTTGGCCTGCTGTAAAGGCTATGCCAGTGGCGTTAGGAATCACAATCTTATTAGCGCTGTTTATATGGAAAACTCCACCAACATGGGTGCTGGCATCGAGTCTTAATGGTGTAGTTGTAATGTTAAAGATCATACTGATAGTTTTTGGCGCATTAACACTGCTTTTTACTCTGAAGGAAAGTGGTGCGTTAGATGTGATAAACCAGGGCTTTTCAACTATTTCTCCTGACCGGAGAGTTCAGACAATTATAATTGCCTGGTTATTTGGCAGTTTTATTGAAGGAGCGGCCGGATTTGGCGTACCGGCTGCCCTTGTTGCCCCGTTACTTCTATCTTTAGGTTTTCCTGCTCTTGCAGCTGTTATGGTAGCTCTCATCGCAAACACTACTGCTGTTGCATTTGGAACAGTCGGGACTCCGACTTTAATTGGTATCGGCTCTACACTGAATACACCTGAAATTCTCAAAGCCTTGTCAGAAAGAGGAATGACCTACAGCGGATTTATCAGTGAAGTTGGAGATTGGACTGCGATTATTCATGCTATTACAGGTACATTGATACCATTAATAATGGTTGTTGTACTCACCCGTTTCTTTGGTGAGAAAAAAAGCATTAAAGAGGGTCTGGCAATATGGCCTTATGCAATCTTTGCGGGACTATGTTTCGTTGTGCCCTATCTGGTGGTAGCTTTATTATTGGGACCTGAATTCCCCAGTCTGCTTGGTGGATTAATTGGTCTGTTCATCCTTATTCCTCTGACTAAAGCAGGGTTTTTAAAACCAAAACAGGTTTGGGATTTTCCCGCAAAAGAGAAGTGGGAAGCCAATTGGAGTGGGTCTATTTCTTTTCCAAAGATTGTACCAAACGGGAAATTAAGTTTAATTAAAGCGTGGACTCCATATGCTTTCATTGGAATAATTTTAGTACTCACGCGTGTTAGCTTTTTACCACTTGCCAATTGGGTTAAATCGGTAAAAATTACAATTCCTAATATGTTTGGTACAACAGTTACAACCGAATTTGACCCATTGAATAATTCCGGGGTACTACCTTTTATGTTAATTGCATTGCTTTGCATTCCATTTTTCAGGATGAACAAAAAGCAGGTTTCAGGAGCCTGGCGAGAAGCTGTCAAGCGGATTAAGGGTCCTTTTATGGCCCTTTTCTTTGCAATTCCCATGGTTCAGATTATGATAGTCACAGGTACAAATGAAAACAACTTTCTCAGCATGCCAATATCCATGGCCCAGTACATGGCAGATATATTTCGAAGTGCATGGCCATTAGTAGGCGCTTTTGTTGGTGCTCTGGGAGCATTTATGTCGGGTTCTAATGCTGTTTCCAATATGTTGTTTTCACTTTTACAATATTCAGTTGCTGACAATCTTGGTATCTCTCATATAATTGTCGTCAGCCTTCAAAACGTTGGAGGTTCATTAGGTAATATGATTAATATACAGAAAATAATCACAGCTTGTGCAGTTGTAGGTTTAATGGGTGTTGAAGGATTGATTATAAAGAGGAGTACGATACCCATGATCTTTGCACTTCTGGTCACAGGAATTGTTGGTTTGATTCTTGTCTTCCTTGTAGCCCCGGCAGTTTTTTAAGTCTTTGACTTTTATTAAGAAATTTATTAATTATATCAAAATGAAAATAGGATTTATAGGTTTAGGTATCATGGGAAAACCAATGAGTAAAAACCTGATTAAGGCGAAATATGAATTGGTAGTAATGGATAAGAATTCAGAAGTTACGAGGGAACTTGCTACTCTGGGAGCAAAAATAGCCAATTCCCCGAAAGAGGTTGCAGAGGAAGTTGATGTAATAATCACCATGCTTCCAAATTCACCCCACGTTAAAGAGGTGGTGCTTGGCAAAAACGGTGTAATAGAGGGAGCCAAAGGCGGCCTTACAATTATTGATATGAGTTCAATATCCCCCATTATAAGTAGGGAACTTTGTGCCGAACTGGAGAAGAAAGGTATAAATATGTTAGATGCCCCGGTTAGCGGAGGCGAACCTAAGGCTATTGAAGGAACTCTCTCTGTTATGGTTGGCGGGAAACTAGACCTATTTAATAAATACTATGATTTGATGAAATCGATGGCAGCCTCGGTGGTACGAGTTGGTGAGATCGGTTCAGGAAATATCGCTAAATTGTGTAATCAGATTATTGTAGCAATAAACATTTCGGCTGTCTCAGAAGCTCTGATTTTAGCTCAAAAAGCAGGTGTAAGTCCTGAGCTGGTTTATAATGCCATTCGCGGCGGGTTAGCCGGGAGTACAGTACTAGATGCAAAAGCTCCCTTAATGATGGACAGAAAGTTTAAACCAGGTTTTCGTTTGGACCTGCATATCAAAGATTTAAGTAATGTACTCGAGACATCACATACCTTAGGTGTCCCACTTCCATTATCAGCAGCTGTAATGGAAATGATGCAAGCTCTCAAAGCCGATGGACTTGGAAATGATGATCATAGTAGTTTGGTGAAATACTATGAGAAGTTGGCAAATATCACAGTTGGGCACTAAAAATATTAATTTAACAGAATATTATTTTTAAAATGGACAAAAGACAGGAAGCAATCGGAATATTTCTAGCAGGTGTTGAAAGTGTTAAACCAGGTAACCTGATTAAACGCTATGTTTCATTGAACAATAATATGCTGCAAATTGAGAAAATAACGTTTGATCTTACTATTGTAAAGAATATTTATGTTGTAGGAGCCGGAAAAGCAAGCGCTGCAATGGCTCAGACCATTGAATACATATTGGGTTCAAGA
>JANYIW010000012.1 GCA_025358645.1 Bacteroidales bacterium | reverse complement strand
TTTGAAGAAGTTTTTTCGGAAACAGGCATCACGACGATCGTTGTTGTAAGCATTGCGTGATGTCTCTTTGAAAATGTACATGAACAGTGCGCCAGTAACGATCTCAGTTATTAAATACTCTTTACGTTTTCGTCTGTCAGTCAAGTAGTTAAAGCTTTGAAACAGATCGGGGAATTGTGTCTCAATGACATTTTTGATACGGGATAAGACGATTTTCCCTTTTTCCGCCGCGGTAGTGTTTTTACATGGTTCTCTCAATATAAAAACATGAAAAAAAGATGCAAAATACACACTAAATAATTGTATATCAAATAAATAGTATGTATATTTGCATCAATGAAAAACGCCATAAGTTTCTCTTAACCCCTTATGGCAAAAAAAAGAACGAAATGAGAGAACATTATACTGATAACCAGTAAGTTGGGGCTCAGCCCCATTTTTATCTCCCACCGTACAAAATTAGCCGGAAAAATATTTTTTACAACCTATTGTAACGGTTTAATTTTCAACAATATTCTTTTTGAGCTGAATCGCTGGTATATATTCACCTCAAACCACAAAGGTTCAATGTTACCAATATCAGTTGGGAAAGTAACATAGCTATTCCCCTGGTTTACCTGGGATAATTCCAAAAGGCCAATGCCGGATATAGAGTCTATAACCTGACCATAACCCGAGATTGCAGAAGACAATGAAATCATTATTAATAGTGCGAATCTTTTCATCGTTTACAGATATAGAATATTAACCTTTATCCTCATATCACAATTAAGATAGAATGATGCTTTAGGGAATACAGGTCTGTTGAAAAAGCCAACAGATTGATAATTGGAAAAACCAATTCCCTCTTTAGGTAAAATAAGCCCTTTGTTTATCCTGCCGTCAGTGTTTTCATCGTGCAATATATTTATCGCGTATGTTCCTTCCGGTAAGTTCTCAAATGTTACTGATGATGAACCATTAATTATCTTCCCTGTAAGTTTTTTTAAATACTTTTTAAAATGTTCATCCGGGAATGCATCCGCCCTATTATACAAAGCAAATTGTACTGAGCCATTAGAGTTACGAAGCTCATTTACTTCTATTGTCAAATTGAAAGCAACTTCCTTTCCGCTGTTATATGAAGAAAGTAGCAGGATAATCACAAATGGCTTAAGGATATCGATTGCTCGCTTCATTTTAATTCTCTTTTCTTTTCGTAATTCTTTCTTTAATTGTATCAACAACGTAGTAAACCATTGGTACTAAATAAACTGTCAGTATCATTGATGACAACAGCCCTCCGATGATAACCCAGGCCAGGCCGTTTTTCCATTCGCTGGCTGTCCCTTTGGCTAATGCTATGGGTAACATTCCAATCGCCATGGCAAGAGTTGTCATTAAAATTGGTCGCATACGCTCCTTTCCTGCAATGATTAATGCCTCTTTAAAATGTTTGCCACGAGCTTTTAACTGATTTGTAAAATCAACTATCAGGATGGCATTTTTTGTAACCAGACCCATGAGCATAATCAGACCAAGCTGCGCAAACAAGGTTAAGTGGTTTAACGATAAGTTTAATGCAAGGAAAGCCCCGATTGCAGCCATCGGGATAGCAAATAATGCCACAAACGGATAAATATAGCTATCATAGAGAGCTACCATAATCAGGTAAATCAGTATAAATGAGATTAGAAGAACTGACCCCAAAGCTTTGAAACTTTCATTCTGTGTCTTGATATCTGCTCCCCAGGTTAATTTAACATTTTCCTGCAATGGTTGCGTTTTTAAAAAGCTTATTGCTTCATCTGCTAAAGTGCCAGATGGTCTTCCAAACGATTCGGAGGTCAGTGTTACTGAAGGTTGTCTGTCTAATCTTTCAAGCAACGAAGGCGAATTATCCTGCCTGACTTCTGCAAATTGTGAAACTTCGATGGGTATGTTCATTGGATTTACAATGGAAAGATGTTGTACATCTTCGTAATTTTTCCGGTCAAAGTCATCCAGCCATATTCTGACTGGATATTCTGTCCCATTTTCGGTAAGAGTGGCATCATCGTTTCCTGTGAAGGCGGTTCTTAAATTTAACCCGACATATGCAGTTGTTAATCCAAGGCGCTGCATCTTATCTTTGTCAGGTATCACCTTGTACTCAGGGCTTCCTTCTTTTACTGATAACTGAACATTATCTGCTCCAGGTATTTTTTCAATAGCCGCTTTCAGTTCATTCCCTGTTTTCATTATCAAAGCCAGATCGCTTCCGCTCAGGGTTATCTTGATGGGAGCCTGTTTTGGCAGCAAGCCTAAAACTGCCATTGAAAAGTTAACTCCCGGAAACTCTTTTTTCAGTTCTTCGCGGAGCGATTTCATAAACGGCTCTGTTTTAATTTTTCTTTCCTTTTCAGTCTTCAGCTGAATGGTAAATTCTGATAAATTAGACGAACCAACACCTAAACTTCCGATGCCTGTACTTGGCCCGGCGATATTGCTGAAAAGTGTTGCCACTTCAGGTTGCTGCAGGATAAAGTTCTCTACTTTCTGAGTTCTGATATTGTTCTCCTGAACGGTTGTAGTTTTATCATATTCAAGATTTAGCCGGAACTTCCCCTGATCACCTGTCGACATCATTTCTTTGCCTATGATGCCTTGTTTCATTATCACAATGGTCATAATCAACAGAAAAACTACTATCCCTGTAAAGGCAATTTTATGGCTGAGTACCCATACTAACTGACGGCCATACCAGTCGATAAATGCTGTTAATTGCCTCTCAAACCAAAGCAGAAAACGATTTATGAAGTTGGTCGGTTTTAAATCTTCCTTTTTCCCAATCCGCGAAGCCAGCCAAGGCACCAGAGTAAAACCTACCAATAAGCTGGTAAGCGTGGATGTTATTACAACGATTGAAAATTGTTTCAGCATATCCGCTACAAATACCTGCAAAAACAGAATGGGTAAGAATACAACCACATCCACGAGGGTAATTGAAATGGCTGAAAAACCAATTTCCATACGACCCTCTAATGCTGCGGTTCCTTTATCTTTGTCCATATCCAGGTGACGCTGGATATTTTCCAGAATTACAATGGCATCATCCACCAGAATCCCTATAATTAAAGACATGGCCAGCAGTGTCATCAGATTCAGGGTGAAACCCATCAGCCACATTACGGCAAACGCCGTAATTAATGAGGTAGGAATTGCAATTAATACAATTAATGAGTTTCGGTAACTTCTTAAAAACAAAAACATTACCAGTGATACTAAAATAACCGCTAAAATAAGGTCATCAACCACCGAATTTACTGCTGCAATAGTCATGTCTGTTGAATCATCGGCAACATCGAATTTTACACCGTATTGTGAGTTTGCACTTTCAATTTTTTTAAGCTTTGCGTGAACTAATTTTGAAACATCCACGGCATTGGCATCTCCTTGCTTCTTCAACAACATACCAATTCCGTTTACTCCGTTATACCTGCTTACGGAACTTATTTCCCTTATACCATCAATAACGGCAGCAACATCTTTTACATAAACCGGCATTCCCGGTGCAGGCATTGCCACCTGAACATTCATTATATCATTAACTGTTGAAAATTTACCGGTTAAACGGACTGAATTGTTTTCTTTATCAGTTTGCGCTTTACCCGCAGGCAAATCGATTCCTGAGCGGTTTATAGCCTCAACAACCTGGGAAAGTGATATTTTATACAGTTTAAGTTTATCCTGATCTGCCTTAACCTGGATTTCCCGTTCTTCGCCACCAAGCAGGGTTATTTCTGCCACTCCTTTTAATTGCTGGATCTGTGGAAGATAATCATCTTTCATTTTTTGATAGAACTCTGTAGCAGGCAGGTTACTTGTCGCGCTTATCGAAATGATGGGCAGATCGTTTGGAGAAACCTTACTCATTACCGGGCTTAAAATCCCGGCAGGCAGGTCTTTGCGGATATTGTCGATATAGCGCTGGGCATCCTGCATGGCAATGTTCAAATCCGTCCCATATTTCAGGTTGGCGATAATTACAGAGGCATTGGGCATCGACTTGGTCTCCAGGTAATCAACCCCTTCGAGGTTCGACAGGGCATCTTCAATTTTTCTGGAGACAGATGTTTCCACTTCATTGGGTTCAGCACCAGGATACATTGTTTTTATTACTATTACCGGCTGGTTAAAGTCAGGCAACAGTTCATACCCAAGGTTTTTAAAGCCTATTATTCCCAATAAGGCGAATACGCTGAAAAGAACTATTATCAGCGAAGGGCGATTAATTGATATTTTTGTAATATTCATTATTTTTGATTCTTAATTGCTTACTGATACATTTGCCCCGTCAAACAGGTTAATAAATCCGTTGGTTATTATCACCTCACCTCCGGTTAATCCACCTGACACTACTGCTTTATTCTGAAACCTTGTTGAAATGGTAATATTTTTAAGAATAGCCTTACCGTTATTTACGATATAAACCTGTGGTTGAATGTTTGTCCCAACAACGGAGGAAGCCGGGATAATGATATGTTTTTCATCACTATCCTTTTTTAGTTGTACACTGCCAAACATGCCCGATTTGATTTTTAAATCAGTTGTGTTTTTAACTGAAAACTGCACAGAAAAGCTATTTCCCATATTGGCTTTACTGCCGGTCATAATTACTTTCCCCGGCAAAACAGTTTCAGGATATACATCTGCAGTTAGCGTATAAATTTGATTTAGTTTAAATTGAGACAATTCGTTTTCCGGGACATTTACAGTAAACTTCAAATAAGAGATATCAGTAATTTGCAGTAATGGAATTCCTGGTGCGGCAAAAGCGCCTTCTTCGGTAAGTTTCGCTGTAACAATCCCGCTAAAAGGAGCCATAATGGTGGTTTTGTTAATCTGCTCCATTAATGTAGCCTTTTGTACATGGGCCGATTTCAGAGCCAGTTCCGTCTTTTCCAACTGAACACCCTGAATTGCATCAGCTTTAGCAAGTACTGTATACCTGTTTACATCAGCTTCCAGACCTTCAATCTGAATTTCAACAGTTTGCAGTTGAAGTTTCATTAAGGAGTTGTCTAATTGAATTAAAGCCTCTCCTTTTTTAACAATACTTCCAATATCAACTAAAACCAGGTTTATTTTACCCTGTATATCCGCGCTGACTTTAGTTTCTTTATTGGGTTCAAAAGTTCCCGGATAAGAAATATCATTGTTAACACTTTCAGGTTTCAAAGTGAGGGTCTGCACGTTAATGGCCACCTCTTTATTGTATTGATAAACTCTGTTTTCAGTAGTTTCTTTATTGCCTTTCAGGCGAATTACCACGATGGCTATTAAAGCTAATGCCAACACTATGTAAATAATCGTTTTCTTCATGATTCTTAATTTTTAATTGTAATGAGGTTTCCTGTTACTCTTTTATACTCCAGTTCTGCTCTGTGCAGATTGATCAAAGCAGTCAGATAGTTTTGCTGTGTCTCGCGAAGAGAATTATCAGCCAATAACAAATCTGTTATACTTGCAACCCCCTGCTGGTTTTGCAACACGGTGTTGTTATAAATCTTTTTTGCCAGGTCTGTTTGAGAACTCACAACAGAAATATTCTTTGTTGCAAGCGAATATTGCATTTCAGCATTTTTCAGGTCGAGTTTTGATTTTTCGGTTACCAGTTCTTTTTGAATATTCGATTTCTCAATTTCTATCTTTTTCCCTGTGATCTTATGTTGAGTAACCCTGCCATTAAACAGAGGAACCGATAATTGGGCTCCGACATATCCAACCGGATGAAAATAGAAAAAGCTATTGCTCCCAGTTGTACCAAAACCTGTTGTTCCGTAAACACCATAAGCGCTCAGGGAAGGTAATCTCGAATCCCTGAGACCATTTAACTCTGAGTTATTAAACTCAATTTTCTTATCAATAATCAGAATATCTGTAATAATCTGAGATTGAAAATTTGCATTAACGATTGATTTTTCGGTTGTTAAAACTTCGATGGAATCTGAAATTGGCTTTCCCATCAGGAATTTAAGGGCATTCAATACCTGTTGGTACTGTGAAAATACGGTACTTCTTTGAGTGGTTATTTGCTCAACCTGCAATTTCAACCTGTCAACATCTGTTCCTTTGGCAATTTGTTGCTGGTATAACAAAGTAGTTGTTTTCACCAGTTTATCAGCATTAATGATATTGCTGTCGAGGAATGTTATCTGTGTTAAAAGAATCTGGGCATTATAGTATGCATAGGAAACTTCCAGTACCACATCTTCATCCGTTTTTGTCTTTTGAATTTCCGACAGTTCAATAGCTAGTTGTGTGCTTTTTATTGCACTTATAGCCGTGCTGTTAAAAATGGGCACAGCAATCTGAAGATTGACATTCAGGCTTTGCGGTACACCGAACTGAACTTCCTTATATGTACCTTCAGGGCCGCCAAAAGCCGCTGCCGGCATTAACTGGTAAGGCAGGTTAGTATAATAACGATAGTCGGCTATCCCATTAAGCTTTGGAAGCAGGTTCCCTCTTATTTCCCTGTTCTTTTCAGTTGAAATATTTACATCCTGTTGCGATAACTTAATATTCCGGTTGTAAAGTAAAGCAGTATCAATGCATTGCTCAAGAGATAATGTTTGAGCCTTTGCAGTAATATTCATTAAAAGGATTACCAGGATTAATAGGACTCTATTTAATCCCTTTTCTTTTTGTTTGCACCTGTGTTTAACCATTTATATTTTTGTTTATAAATTAATATTTCCCTGTTGATTCTAATCATTTATTACTTTCAGGATCTCTAAATCTTTTACCATTTTGTTAATCAGACGTTGTTCGTTCATGAACGAACGAAAACTTCCTAAGATATTATTAACCAATGACCTTGATGTTTGTCTGGTTTTAAATACCGTTTCTTTTTTTCCATGATTTATAACATTCAATAAATTGGTGCTCACAGAAATTTTGATTCTTAATAAAGCGATCTGCAACCCTGTAGTCTTATCCTTTAACTCTGTTGAAAAAATAACGGACAAATAGTAAGGCTTGTTTCTCAATAACTTATACATGTTTTCAAACAGGAGTTGTAGTTCTTCTTCCGGTGACCCATGCTCGGTTCGAGTATCCTTAATCAATTGTTTTATTTCATTTTCCAGACTTAGTAATAGCAACATCAGGATATCATCATCTTTCTTTAAATAAGGATTAAGTAAAGAATGGTCTATTTTCATTTCGCCGGCCAATTCTTCAATTGATAAAGAATTTATTCCTGATTCATTAATGATCTTACCAGCTGCTGCGACTATATCTGTTGTTTTCAATTCCATTTTTTAGTAAATGTTAGTTAATATTCACTAACTTTAATTATTAAATTTTTTTATACCTCCTTACTAACCCTCTTACGGAAAATTCTTTCAAAATAGCTTATAGTGAAATATGCCAGGATTAAAAAAACCAGAGTAAGTGTTATTCTAAAAATCATTGCACCAATTGTTTTAGTCTCATAAATACCACCCGAATTGATATGAATCATCAATCCAATAAATGCTACTATGAGAAGCATTGCTGAAACGCCTAAAAGATGAATAGTCCATTTTTTGGTTTTTATGAATCCATAAGCAGCAAACAGATAGAGTATGCTACTAAGAAAATTTGCCCATACCACAAACAAAACATAATTTCCTTCTTTGGCTCTGACACCAAACAGATCAAAAATCACAGAACTACTAAGGAATAATGTAACCAGTCCAAAAACCGCTAGTACTATAGCTACTGAATTTGTAAATGTTTGTCTCATTTTTGCTTGGTTTTAATTAACGTAAGAATAGATTGTACCATATTATCTCCGCTCCGGGTTATATCAAATTGAAAATTTGCAATCCGCCATTTAAACATCTGAAGTTTGAACGTTCCCATAATAATATGTATTAGTTCGTCGGTAGTAATTGCATTTGTAAATATTCCTTTTTGCTGACCTTCCATTATTAATGGCATTAAGTGTTTCGTTTTTACATTCATTAATTTCAGAAGAGTTTCATTGATAAGCTGGCTTTCTTCCATTAGTCCATCTGAGAAGACGGCAACAACAAAATGCGGATTCTTTTTAAAGAAGCTGATTTGCTCGGAGAATAATACTTTAAAATTTTCTTCCGGATCTGATGATTTAATTACATTTGTTAATCTGCTGTCAATACTGTCAGCTAAAAAATTAAGCATTGCAACAATAATTTTCTCCTTGCTTGCAAAATGCCGGTAAATGGCGCTTTCGGAAAATTGCATTTCTTTAGCCAGGTTTTTTATTGTCAATCCGCTTACACCTGATGCTGTAAGAATTTTGCCAGCGGCTTCAATAATCTCAAATTGACGAGGTGTAATTTCCATCTAAGTATAAATTTTTTATCGTAAATATTTAAGTATTATATTCTACTACTTTGCATGGTTTTTAAAGCACTTTAGTCAAACTTACTGGTCTTGGTGCTTTTACAACAAGAATTCTGGATAGATGGTCAGACCCATTGCTAATATAATGAACAATATCGGCCGGGCTTTCAATAAGTGTATCTGCCTCGCAAACTTCGCTTTCATTCCCGATATGGATTGTCGGATGGCCTTCCACGATGAAGAAGAATACATCTACAGGTGTTTTATGCGGTTTCAAACTTTCACCAGGTTTTAATGCCATCAGCATTGCCTGAGCCGATTCTTTGTTATACATCTCCCTGACATCAATCTTATGAGGAGTGTCTTTTATTTCTTGTTTTTGATATTTTGTAATTTTCATTTCAATATATTATTAAATGGTTATTAAAATAAGTAAGTGAACATTCGCTCACAAAGATAAACTATAATTTCGATACAGTGCAAGTTTTTTTAAATAATTTTTAATATATATCACGAAAATCAGCTTCCTCCCTTGGATACTTCACACTTATATTATAAGTTAGGGATAGCTCACGTGGCAGGAAGGGAGGGTTTGAATTAGCCAGGGATGCAAGCACGATCTTTATTGCTGACATTATAGAATTGACTGAAGGTCTTGAAGGTTTTAATAAATGTGTGCTTGGATTTCAAACATGTCCTTTCGATAACAAATGTGCAATCCACGATTTATGGGATGAATCTAGAAACAATATACTCAAGATACTGAAGGAAACATCGTTAGCTAACCTTATTATAAAACAAAAATAGTTTTTGTACAATATTAAAATCTTTTCATACTAATTATCTGTAAATTATTTATTTAACTAAAAAGTAGGTTATATGGTTGACTCAAAAGTTGTTTTAACAGGACAGACGCTGGCATACACATTCTATTGTATTGTCATCATTCTGTTGGTTGCCTGGTTCGCAATTAAAGTTACAGGCAAAGGAAAAGGACTTGCTGTTAAACCGGCAATATTTTACACGTTTGTCGGGTTTCTCACGGTACTTGGCGTTTCACTTCATCTCATTACCTTTAACACAATCCCATGGGCAGAGATGGATCTTAACAGGTCGGATTACAAACCTGACAAAACATTCGTAATAAAAGTTAAGGAGCATCAGTTCATTATGCCTTCAGAAAAATTGGTTATCAATGTTAATGATAAAGTTCTTTTCGATGTGCAATCGGAAGACCTGACTTACGGTTTCGGACTTTTCAGGAACGATAACAGTATGATGTTCCAAATGCAGGTGGTTCCCGGCCACAGAAATGATCTCTTATGGCAATTCGACCGTGAAGGTGTTTATACAATACGCTCAACAGAGTATTCGGGGCCAAAAGGGGTCTTTATGATTTTGAAAGATGCAGTTCAGGTAATCCCCACAAATACAACAAACTAATTTTGATTATTTACAAATCTTTAATTTAAATCCATGAGTTTTATCAATACTTTTATGAACGGGGAGGAAGGACTTTTCAAGTCTGATACTCTTACTCCTATGCAAAAACTGACACTCCGGTTTGTTGTTGTTGGACTTATCTATTTTGGTTTTGTAGTTATTGAAGGGATGTTAATGAGGTTATATGAAGTTAAACCTCTTCCTTTTATTACTGAACCACAGTTCTTTGCAATTCTTACAGCGCATCCACTGGTGGGGATCTTCGGATCAACATATTCTATCGTTTTCGGAGCATTTCTTTTCCTTGTCCCATTCTTAATGAAAAAACCTTTGTGGAGTATTAAACTTGGAAACTGGACTTTAATCCTTGTTGCTGTCGGAACCTTTATCTTCTGGTTTGCAGGATTTGTGAGCCATTATGCACCCTTATATACACTATACTGGCCGCTGCCTGCAGATTTCACACAGTTCAGTGTCTGGGGTGGAACATTCTTCATTGCTGGAATCGCCCTGGTAATGGTTGGAAGTGCATTCTTTGTTATAAATATATTCAAGACAATAACTTACACACCTGACGGATGGGAGAAGCAGCCTTCAAAAGCACTGCTTGCATCGGCTCTTGGCATAACAGGGTTCAGAAACCTGTTTACAAAAAACAAGAAAGAACATCTTGTTCCTCTTCCCGTTGCAGCTGTAGCAAGAGGAAGTGTTGATGTAGCTCTTAATACTGCTATAATACTTTTTACAGGAGTATTGATCCTTGTGTATATGGTCGCTGCCATCATGGGATTTGATCTTAAAAGCACAGCAATCGATGCCCTGCTTTATAAAAACTGGTTCTGGTGGGGCCTTGATCTGATTGCCGACGGGTTGGTACTTATTTTTGTTGCCGGCACATGGTATCTTCTGGCCATGATGATTAGTGGGAAGCCTCTATTCATGCAAAACATTGCACGGGCAGCTTTGCTTGTGGAACTTGTAGTTTCATGGACTGTCTGGTCGCATCATCTACTCTCCGATCAGGCACAGCCTGCTATCCTAAAAGTAGTATCCGGAGAAATGGTAACAGCCTTTGAGCTGATCACCCAGGGCCTTGCATTCTTTATTACATTGGCGACACTCTGGAGCGCAAGGCCATTGAAGATGACAAATCCATTGAAATTTCTGCTGGGAGGGTTACTTGGATTTGCACTTGCAGTACCGGCAGGTATCATGCAGGCTGATATTGGTTTGAACAGGATACTTCATAATACCCAGTGGGTTGTCGGACCTCATGTACACGTGGCAATACTTATAGGATTGACAATGACTCTATATTCCGCAATTTATCTCCTCTTCCCGATTCTTACAAACGGAGCAAAAGTATACAGTCAGAAACTTGTCAATGTTCATTTCTGGTGCCATCTCATTGGCGGTGTAGGAATGGGAGCATTTATGGGCATGGCAGGACTGAAAGGTATGTTAAGACGTTCTCTTTATCTAAACGGGGAGTTCAACCTGATGATGATACTTGCTGCCATTTGCGGAACCTTGCTTTTGATAGGATTTTTGGCATTCTTTTATAATATAGTTATGAGCGTAGGAATTAAAGGAGTATTCGGCATTTTTACCCCGTCTAAGATTAAAACCAAAGAGCTGGTCCCTTCTAATTAACTTTAACCAAAATTATAATTTTAAAAAGAGGTGTGGGCAAATTGCTATACCTCTTTTTTTGTAGATATTGAGTTTTATACTCTTATTCGAAATTTCTGATATAATAATAAAAAAGTGCCTCCTATTGCAAATTTAACGAACAGGAGATACTCAGCCATATATTCAGTTTACCTATTTCTTATTAATACTCCAACCTCCTTTAAGTCCAAAGATAAACCATGCAAGAGCAACAGTTCCTGCAGCAAAGATTGTATCGCCAATAACTCTCAGCCACTTTAATGTATGCATAGCCGGTAACTGCATGAATTCTGCAGAACGTGCATACCACAATCCTGTTTTCACACTCGCAACAGTCTGGGCAAGACCTATCGGCAGAACACTAATAAGAACCATTGCTGCGAGACCAATGTTGATGCTCCAGAAAGCAAATTTTACCCACTTTTCCTTCCAGACAGCTTCTTTATTCATATCGCGAAGAACAAATAACATTAAACCAATACCCAGCATTCCATACACACCAAATAAAGCAGTATGTCCATGAACAGGCGTTGTATTTAGTCCCTGCATGTAATAAAGTGCGATTGGAGGATTTATAAGAAATCCGAAGATTCCTGCTCCGACGAGGTTCCAGAAAGCGACAGCAATAAAACAATAGACTGGCCATTTATACGCTTTTATCCATGTAGTGCTCCGGCTGAGTTTTACATTATCCCAGGCTTCAAAACCCATGAGCACAAGAGGTACAACCTCAAGAGCACTGAATGTTGCCCCAAGAGCCATAATAGAAGTTGGGGTTCCTGTGAAATAAAGATGATGAAAGGTTCCAAGGATACCCCCTGCCAGGAATACAATAGTAGAGAAAAGTACTGCAGTCGTCGCGGTATTTGCTTTAAGAATTTGCAGCCTGACAAAAAGGAAAGCAACAACTACAGCAGCAAACACTTCAAAGAATCCTTCAACCCAAAGGTGAACAACCCACCAGCGCCAGTATTCAGCAACGGCAAGATTAGTCTGTCTTCCCCACATTAGTCCGGCTCCATAGAACCCGGCAATTGCAATTGTTGATATCAGGAATAATAAAAGAAGACTCCTGCTCTCCGTTTTCTGTTTCAATGCAGGATATATTGCACGTCCCATTAACAAAAGCCAGATTATGAGACCGACAAACAAGAATGTCTGCCAGAAACGGCCAAGATCAACATATTCATACCCCTGATGCCCGAACCAGAAATTCTGTATGTAACCCAGCTTTTGCATTACTCCTAACCACTGACCGGCAAGAGATCCTATAACTATTAACAGTAAGGCTCCAAACAGAAAATTAACTCCAAGTCGCTGAAACTTCGGTTCGATACCGGATATGGCAGGAGCATAATACAATCCCGTTGCCAGCCATGATGTTGCAATCCAGAAAATCGCAATCTGAATATGCCATGTTCTGGAAACTGAATATGGCAGTAATTTTGCCAGTGGAATCCCATAAAACGCCTGACCTTCCACCCCATAGTGGGCAGTAATAACCCCCATAAGTACCTGAACAAGCAGCAGAGCAGATACAATCCAGAAGTATTTTACAGTAGCTTTTTGTGAAGGAGTCTGTATCTCTTTAAGTAATGGAAATGTCAATGGGAGTATATCAGATTCTTCATCTCTCCGGCGAGCGTAATACCAGACCATCAAGCCGATTCCTGCTATTAGGACAATTACACTGAATCCGGTCCATAAGAGTAGAGAACCTGTCGGACGGTTCCCAACAAGTTCTTCTGAAGGCCAGTTGTTTGTATAAGTAATCGCCTGTCCGGGGCGCTCTGTCACACAGGCCCATGATACCCAGAAAAAGAATGAATTCAAAAGTGGAATTCTGGCCGGATCTTTTATTGAATTTTCAGGAATACTGTATGCATTACGTAAGCCGGACAGAGAAGGATCGTTGGTAAACAGTCCCCCGTAAAAAGTGCTGTTTGACGCAATGGCTTCAGCCCTCATTTCAGAAACGATAAGAATTCCTGTTGCAGGATCATATGTGTTCTTTCTCAGTTCCTTCTGCAAAAGAACTTTAAGAAATGCTTTTCTCTCATCACTTAATTTTTCATAAGGAATACCATCTTGTTGCATTGCAAACTTATTCAGAATGTATTCAGCTTCTTTATGAAGCCAGTCAGCACTCCAGTCAGGTGCCTGGTACGCTCCATGTCCCCATACAGTACCGATCTCCTGACCACCCAGTGACTGCCAGACATTCTGTCCGTCTTTAATATTCTGACCTGTGAATAAAACAGTACCATCGGGTTTTACGACTTCTACAGGTATTGGAGGAGCCTGTTTATAGATTTCCTTACCGAAATATAACAAAACGGAAAAAGATAGAACAATAACTGTGATAAATCCAATCCAGAGTTTTTTTGGTGTCATAATTATTGAGGTTTAGTAAATGATTATAGAATTTTTATTATTTATATTCGGATTCGAGTTTCGCGATTGCAGTAATACAATCATTTAATAACCCTCCGCATACTCCTTCGTTCTCAACTTTTGCAAATTCTTTCAATAACTCCTGTTGATCATTTTCGGAAAAGGCATTGTCAGCCATCCGGAATAATACATTGTTTTCTTTTGCAATGTGGTTGCGTAACAGGATTATATAACCCTGCATATTTTCAAATATTTTAGCAAGTGCAGCTTCGTCACCTTTTTTGTACCCTGAAATTCCTTCAGTCATACCCTTAACATAATCCCGACCTTCTGCGTGGTCGTGAAGCATTACCGCTGTTGGACCCTGCTCAAGAGAAAAACCTCTTTTTACCATCAGAGGGAATAGAAGATTTTCTTCCTTGGCATGGTGAAGTCCGTCTGCATAACTCTTAATTAAGCTAACAGTCTTTTCAAAGTGTTCTGTATTCTTACTTTTGACCAGTAGCATTTTCTCCATAACATCGATTAACCTAAGAATATTTACATGGTCATTTTCTAAATTTTTTGTCGCTGTATTCATTTTAGAAAGGTTTAATATTATAATGGATTTGTCTTTTTTTAAAGCGTTAATGCTTTAGGATACAGTATGTTATTTTCCAGATGTACATGAACATGCAAATCATCTTCAAATTGATGCAGAAGTTTAAATGCTACATTATAAGTATTGCAACCATCTTCTGGTACAAGGTAGTTTGAGGTAATTTCATTAATCTTGTCCATTGCGCCGCCAACAAATTCGTGCTCGCCGCTCATTCGACTAATTTCAGATATAATCGTAGCCTTAGCCACAGTTGAATTACTCTTTATAACCTCTTTGATTGAAGGGAAAAGTACTTCTTCTTCTTTTTTGAGATGCTGTAAGAGCTCAGTGTTTATTTTTTTAAATAAATCAGCAACTACAATAAGTTCCGGATGGGGTGAACCATGTACCGAGGCAATTTTTTGTGTGTATATCACCAATTCCGGTAACGATTTAAGCACATACTTATGATGGGTATTAACAATATAATCTACGAGGAAACTTAATCCCCAATCGTTAAAGTTTTGATTTTGATTGACCGGCACATTTTCAAGTTCTTCTAATTGCTTAACAAGCACAGAGGGATCAATAGATTTCTCATTACATGCGTAGTCAAGACTTTTTTCCCCGCCACAACAAAAATCAATACCTGCATTTTTGAATATTTCAGCTGCTCTGAAATCTGTAGCAACGATTTCACCTATAGCTATTTCGTTGTATTCTTTGTTTTTTGACATATACTATTGGATTAATATTAATGATGCAAATATATAAATATTTATATAAAAGACAATAAGGTCTTTTTGTTGTTTATAAAATATTATTTAACTTTGTCAGTATAAATTGTTCTAAAGAAATATAAGATCTATGTTCAATAAAGAGACAGAATATGCACTTAGAGGACTGGTTTACATTCAAATTCAAAATCTGATTAGTAAAAATCCCGGGGTAGCGGAAATTGCAAAAGAAATAGACGCACCTCCATCTTTTACTGCAAAGATTTTGCAGCGTCTTGCCAGACAGGGGTTTGTTAAATCACAGAAAGGGAAAGGGGGAGGGTTTTATTTTGACAAGGATAACCCAGACCTTCCGATTAAAGATTTAATTGTAGCAACTCAAGGTGGTAATCTATTATCCGGATGTGGGTTTGGACTCAGGCATTGCGATGTCAATAGCCAATGTCCATTACATGAAAAATATGCCCCCATAAGAGATGCAATTAATACTCTGGTTGCGACTGAAACTATACAATCGTTAGCTAAAAAATACTCTTCTTCAATAATTCTACCTTAATATATTATCTGATGTCTGTAATTCCTGAACTATTCGGAAAACAAAAGACAGAACTCTAATTTTAAATTTATTTCATTAATTAACCTTTTCTTTAAACATGATAAAATTTTTCAGAAAGTACCATAAATGGCTGGGAGTAATATTTGCCCTTATTATATTGAATTACGTTTTTTCAGGAATAATACTTAATCATAGGGAAACATTGTCCTTCATTGATGTAAACAGGAAATTTCTTCCCAAAGAGTACAGGTATCAAAACTGGAATAACGCCGCAGTCAAATCGACCTTAAAAATCTCTCCAGATAGTATTTTGGTTTATGGGAATATAGGAATATGGCTTACAAACAGTAGTTATTCCGATTTTACAAATTTCAGTTTCGGGATTCCGAAAGGGATTGACAACCGTAAAATTTTCCAGATGATCAAAACCACGGGAAACAGTCTGATTGCCGGAACACTTTCTGGGCTTTACATATTTAATTACCAGCAAAATAAATGGGTTTCAGTTATTTTACCAGTCAAAGAGAAAAGCATTGCAGATATTATTCAAAAACAAGATACGATTTTCGTTTTAACACGCTCTTCTTTATTAAAAACCGCTGATCTCATTCATTTCAGCGTGTCTCAGCTTCCTCCTCCTGAGAATTATGATAACAAAACAGGACTATTTAAGACCTTATGGGTTATTCATAGTGGTGAAATTTATGGAACAGCTGGCAAAATTATTGTCGATCTCGCAGGTCTCGTTTTTGCCTTTCTTACTATAACAGGTTTTATTGTATTCGTAAACAGAATCATCTTAAAGCAGAATAAGAAGCCTGTCGAAGTAAAAGTAAAATTAAGAAATTCAAACAAGTGGAATATTAAATGGCATAATAAAATTGGCTGGATTGCTTTGGCTATCCTGATTCTGAATACCACAACAGGTATGTTTTTACGACCTCCTCTTCTAGCTTTTATTGGTAATTCCAGAGTTGGTAAGATACCCTATACCGAACTTGCAACTCCAAATCCGTGGTTTGACCAATTGCGCAGGATTTATTACGATCAGGATATCAATAGGTTTATAGTCGCCACAATAGATGGTTTCTACTATTCTGACGATAACTTTAAAACTGAACTAAAACAATATTTATTTCAGCCTCCTTCAAGTGTTATGGGTGTGACTGTTTTCGAAAAAATTGATTCTTATAAATATCTTGTCGGTTCTTTTGAAGGTTTATTTACCTGGAACTCACAATCAGGGGAAGTCATCGATTACATTAAAAAACAGTTGCACACAGCTCCTTCGAATAGAGGAAGACCCATTGGTGATTTTCTTGTTTCAGGCTTTACACGAGATTTTAAAAATCAGGAATATTATTTCGATTACGATCTGGGAGCTGTAAATATCAACGGATTGCAACGATTTGCAACTTTACCAGAAAAAGTAATCAGGGATACCCCTATGTCGCTATGGAATGTGGCCTTAGAAATTCATACCGGACGAATCTACCAGTCAATAATCGGAGATTTTTACGTCCTCATAGTTCCACTTACAGGTCTCATTGTCCTGTTTATTCTGATTTCAGGTTTTATAGTCTGGCTTAAAATTAGAAAAAACGTAGATTATTAATATAACTGAAATAGATGATATTAGAGCAAAACGGAAACTGTCTACTTAATATTAGTAAAAGATTTCGCACTTAAGATGGCGATGGCTACCTGATAATTTATAACAATACATTGCAACTAATTAATATGATATTATATGAGTGAACTGATAAACAATTCAACCGAAAGAAAAAAGAGACTCAAAGAGCTTATTTTAAAGCTGCACACAGGAGAATCTCAGGAAGTAGTAAGGCAACAACTACTGAAAAGCCTTAGTCAGATACCTTATGGAGAGGTAGTGGAAGTGGAACAGGAACTAATTAGCGAAGGACTTCCAGCAGAAGAGGTGTTAAAACTTTGTGATGCACATTCAGCTGTTCTTGACGGGAAAATTGATTTATCTTCCTCAAAGAAAATCCCGGATGGTCACCCTGTAGATGTAATGATCCATGAAAACAGTGAACTTAAAAAGGTAGCTCTGGAAATCGATATCCTGCTTAATGAAATCTCGCATGATAATAAAATTAATATTGAAGCAGCTATTCTTAAACTCAGGGGACTCTTCAACAGCCTTTTTGATGTTGATAAACTATATCGAAGAAAAGAATATTTGTTATTCCCATTCTTAGAAAGCCAGGGAATCACTGGTCCCCCGAAAGTTATGTGGGGAAAGCATGACGAAATAAGGGAATTAATAAAAGGTAGTATTGAATTATTACAGACCCCGTCGATAAAAAGGGAAGAGCTGATTGCGTCAGCGGAAATAGTTCTATTCCCCGCAATTAAAGGAGTGGTCGATATGACTAAAAAAGAGGAAGAAATTTTATTTCCCATGGCATTGGATAAACTTACTGATTCAGACTGGTATGAAATCAGCAAACAATCTTTGCAAATAGGTTTCTGCCTGTATGATCCTCAAAAAGAGTGGAAACCAGAATGGGCCAATGAAGATTCTATAAATGAATTGAATAAAACAGGTCAGAATATTCAACTTCCATCAGGAAGTTTCTCTGTTGAAGAACTTCTTGCAATTTTGAATACCCTGCCAATCGACATAACATTTGTTGACAGGAATGATAAAGTGAAATATTTTTCTCAGGGAAAAGAAAGAATATTTCAAAGAAACCGGGCAATCCTGAATAGAGATGTACGACATTGCCATCCCCCTGCAAGTGCACATATAGTAGACAAAATCATAGAGGATTTTAAAAGCGGAAGAGAAGATCAGGCACCTTTTTGGATTAATTCAGGAGACAAAATGATACATATAAATTATTTCGCTCTGCGAAATGACAAGGGAGAATATCTGGGAACTCTTGAAGTTTCTCACGATGTTTCGGGGTACAGAAAACTTGAAGGAGATCAAAGAATTTTATCTTACAAGAAATAACTATGGAAAAAGAACAATTGATAATTACACCAAAGACAAAAGTCCTGGAACTAATTGAAGCATATCCGCATCTGGAAGATATTTTAATAAAGTATGTTCCAGCATTCAGCAAATTAAAAAACCCTCTCCTTCGAAGAACTGTTGCAAAAATTGCAACTCTACAGCAGGCAGCCAGTATTGGAAATGTTAAAACAGGTGATTTGATAAATCTTCTGAGGAAAGAAGTTGGTCAGGAGTTGATAAATACAGGAAATGAAACAGCATATAATACTAAAAAGCCATCATGGTTTGAAGAAACACTTATTGAGAAAGAATTTGACATAAGAGAGATGCTTGCAGCTGGAGAGCAACCTGTAAACCAGGTTATTTCCGACCTGAGCCATCTTAATAAAGGAAAGATTTACAAGTTAACATCCCCGTTTCTTCCTGCCCCACTGATTGACAAAGCAATCAGCCTTAAAATAGATCATTGGGTGTTAAAGGAAGTAGAAAAC
>JANYIW010000413.1 GCA_025358645.1 Bacteroidales bacterium | reverse complement strand
TCCGCGATGGTATGGATGGTCAGATGGAAACTCATCAGTAAGCGTATCGCCTTCAAGGGAAAATAGCGGATGCAGATAATTATTGAAGTAATTTACTCCGTCGGGTGTTTTAGGTTCTTTCTGATAGGAAAATACGGGTTGATTATTGTAAAACAGAGAAATACCCTGAGCGGTTTTCTCAAAAGCAAACTTTGTATCATCCGTTGTATTGCAACTTTTAAGAAGGAACAATACGAGGAACAAAATAAGTGTCTTTAATTTTAATTTCATAATGATTCTTTTTATAATTTCTTCAGGATAACCAGCGACCAAGGTTTTCAGCCACAAAAGCATCGTCGTTTAATTCAGGGTATGCTCTATAAACTCTGTCGATTTCTTCTTTTTGTCCTGATGAAAGGGTTTCGTTTTCATTCAAAGTCCATATTCCCTCCAATAATCCCTGACGGCGAAGAATCTCATGAATTCCTGTTATACATCCTGCAAAATTGTTAGCGGCGTCAAAAAATGCCGCGTTACAATCGGTGATCTGCGCAGCCAATGTCAATAATTTTCGAATGTCTTTATCATGTGTTGTGCTGTGAACCATTTCAAGCAGTTCAACCGCTTTTTTTGTCCATACGGCCCAATGGCCGAGTAATCCTCCGGAGATATGTTTTTTTATGGTATCTTTTCCATCCGACAATTTGTATTCGGTTAACAGATCAACCAATATATTATCATCATTACCAGTGTATAGTGCAATTTCGTTGGCCCTGCCTGATTCTATGATCCCTCTGACAACATTAAGTGTTTGATAACGGTTGAATGGAGCTATTTTTATAGCCACCACATTCTCAATACGGGCAAATTCGAGCCAGAAATTAACGTCCAGTATCCGACCGCCAACTGCCGGCTGAAGATAAAACCCAATGACCGGGATAATTTCGGCAATTGCTTTGCAATGATCCAGAAGGGTTGGATTAGATGCATCGCGGAAAGCAGCCAGACTTAACAGTACCGCATCATAGCCAAAGTCTGCTGCCAGACGGGCTTCTTTTATTGCCTGATTTGTTTGCCCGATTACCCCTGAAATCATTACAATAGGTTTATTTGTTTTTGAAACAAACCGATTAAGTTCCTCTTTGGCTAACTCCAAAATTGGTTTAAACAGACCGAATTGAGGCAACCGGATTTCAAACTGTGTGGTATGAACCGCAACAGCCAAACCGCCAGCCCCGGCATCCAGATAATAGCGCATGAGAGCCCGCTGCCTGGGTTCATCCATCTTCCTGTTTACATTCAATGCCAAAGGAATCGCTGGTATTACAATACCATTGTTTAGTGCATTTACCTTTTCTTTATTTAGCTTTATTTGGCTCATTGTAAATACTATTCTGTTTAATATTTTCCATCCCTCACTTCGAAATGGGTTTGTTTGTTTAGCAGCCTGTTCCCGTTTTTCATCCAGATTGCAATCCACCGTATTAATTGGCCCGTAGAAACCTTTGGTGCGCCCAATAACTCGTGCGCAAGTCCGGCATTGCTCAAAAGTGCAGTAGGTGCTTCTTCTCCATTAAAAATTGGTGTTTTGCCAAGAAGTTTTCCAAATTCGATGGCTACCTGCCTGACCGAAAGAATTTCGGATCCGGTAATATTGAATATTTTTGCAGGGGAACAACAATACGACAAAGAAAACAGGACCATTGCATTCATGTCTCCCTGCCATATAACATTGAAATATCCCATAGATAAATCAACCGGTTCTTCCTTTTTAATTTTAGAAGCAATGTCAACCAGAACGCCGTAACGCATTTCCACCGAATAATTTAAACGTATTAACACAACCGGAGTGCCGTATTTTGTACTTCCGTATTCAAACATCCGTTCGCGCCCCACGCACGACTGGGCATATTCTCCAATGGCAACAGGTGACTCTGATTCCAATGAGCCGCCGGATTCAATTTTAACCAGAGGGTAAACACAACCTGTAGAGAAGGCAACAATCGTGGAACTTTTATAATGTTCGGCAACTTGCGCCGGAACATGGGTATTCATTGCCCAGGTCAATGAAAGATTGCCTTCAGCCCTAAATTTCATTCCGGCCAGAAAGATCACATTTTTCACTTCGGGCAGAATTTTTATGAAATCCGGTTCAAGCAAATCTCCTCTGATAGTTTCAATGCCAAAGCTCTCAATCTGCTTTTTCTCCTGCTCATTGCTAAAGCGGGAAACACCGATTATACGCTTTGTAACGCCTGCTTCTTCACAGGCCCTTTTGGCCATCCGGGCTATCGAAGGCCCTATTTTCCCGGCAATTCCCAGGAATATGATGTCGCCCTCAAGTGTTTTAAATAAGTTAATCAATTCAGCTGATGGCCTTGATAGAAGTTCCTCCAACTGTCTTTCATTATCTATTGCTTCAGGAAATTTCAACATTAGTTATTTCTCCGTTTTTTAAAATGATATTTTTATAAATATTAACTGCTTCTACAATTTTGGTAATGAAGCAAAACTCATTTGTCTGATGCGCCATTTCTGGTTCCCCAGGTCCCAATATAACTGTTGGAACTCCGCCGTATAATTGTTGTAGAACTGCCCCATCTGTCAAATATGGAAGGGATTTCCGGAGCATACCTTTTTTAGGATCGATGCCACAAACAGCATATACCATTTGTACAAACGGGGATGTTTCGGTAGAACTGACCGCAGGAAGGTCAACCAGTTTCTCAATGCTTACTTCTTTCCCCAGTTCCAGAGAAAGCCGTTTCAGTATTTCTGAATGAGAAAGTTTTGGCGTAGATCTTATATCTATTGTAAACTCAGCATGGTCGGGAACTGAATTTAAGTTATTTCCGCCATTGATCAATCCCACATTGATAGTAGGGAAACCGTGTAATTCGTCGAGATCAGCCTGAAAATGAAAATTCTCAATTTTGGAAATTGCCCGTGCAACTTTATAAATGGCATTATCGCCAAGTTCTGGCATCGATGAGTGAACTGCTTTTCCTGAGGCTGAAATGCGCAGATATAAAGCGCCTTTGTGCGCAATAGCCGGAATATTGGATGTCGGTTCGCCAACAATAATCGCACTTGCCTTGCCCGAATCGTAACCTGAAGCGGCTAAATGTATTGCCCCCAGACATCCGGGTTCTTCACCGGCAGTGAAAATAAGACGGACTCCACCCGGCGGGTTATTTTTCTTAAAAGCCTGAATTGTTCCAACAATTAGGGCAGCAAGCCCGGCTTTCATATCGCTCGACCCACGACCAAAAATTTTACTGTCCTTTATTGTTCCTGAAAACGGATACTCATTCCATGGCTTTGTCCCCAATGGGACAGTATCAAAATGGCCGGTCAGTACAATTGGAGGACATACACCGGAAAGGCCTTTTTCAGCAATTAATGTTAAACGGTTTTCTGCCAATTTGTGATAGTTTATCGCAAAACCATTCTCTGACAATAAATTGCCGGTAAAAATTGCTATATCCTGCTCATTTCCTTCCGGATTAACCGTGTTAAACGATAGAAGCTTTCTGGTCAGTAAAATCACATCTTCATAAATCATAGTTGTTTCTCTAATTAATATCAAGCTTATTAAAACCAATGCTCTATTTAATATATTCTGAGGTTTTAGGCAAAAATGAGACAATGATTGCACCTGTCAGGGCTAAACCTATCAGTATTATAAATCCAATAGCATAGCTTTTGGCTACGTCGTTGTACAAAGTCCCAACCAGCATCGGAAAAACGGATTCTGCCACTCCATCGGCAACCAGAATAATGCCCATCGTACGGCCCAAAGCCCTGACACCAAAGAGATCAGCAGCCATTAAAGGAATGATCATGTAGTTGCCACCAAGGCCAATACCAAAAAGGACTGAAAAGAGATAGATCCGACCCGGGAAATCCGGAATTATTAACAGAGGTATTGAAATCGCAACCATCAGATAAATCAAAATCATGACATATTTGCGGTGGATAACATCGGCCAGCCAACCCATCAATACCCTGCCACCAAGGCTAATTAACAGTATCAACGACATAACGTGTGCAGCTTCTGATTGTGTAAAATGCAAATCATTTAAATAGTATTTTATATGTTGGCTGATACCACCAACAGCACCCATACAACTCATACTACCTATGGCCAGAAGATAAAAATATGGATTCCCAAGTATGTTTCGGATCGGCACCATGGTTTGTTTATTTAGCTCCTTACTTTCCTGTTTCAAAGGAGGTTCTTTAATAAAATAAGCCATTGGCAAAGCAATCAGTATAATAAGAACTCCCAAAGCACCTAAAGCCAGATGCCATCCAAATTCTTTTACCAATCCTGCAGAGATTAAAGGCACCAAGGCTCCCCCGGTCCCAATACCTAAATAAGCAATTCCCATGGCCTTTCCCCTGTTTTTATCGAACCATCTGGAAACCAAAACCTGGCAGGGCAACGGACCTCCAAAAACATAACCCAGAGCATTAAAAACCCAGAATAAATAAAACATACTCAATGAACTGGAAAAGCTTAATCCGACAAGAGAAACTCCCATCATTAAAGACCCTGAAATCATCAACCGGCGTGGTCCGTAACGATCGATCATCCATCCGGCAACAAATCCAAACAAAGGGCCAATGAGCAATTTTCCAACTGCATTTCCTGATGTTACTACTGCCCGCGACCATCCATATTCCCTGGTCATAAAATCGTAAAAGAAGGGCAATCCATAATAGGCAATTCCAACTAAAGCTAAAAGTGATAAAAATGCTGTGGTAACGATATAAGCCTGTGAGCTTTGTTTATAAGTGTCTTTGTTTCTTAATGTTGCTCTAGCTTCGGCCATAGTAGATTGTATGGTGTTATAGGATATGCAGCAGTATATTTTTTGTTTATTATACTACTCGTTTTTTAATCGGATCCCAGGTAATACGTCGTTTTTCAACATACGATTTCTGGGCCATCAGGCATGTTACCCCTTCTTCAAAAGCACGCTCTATGTCAGTGGTTGGGGTTCTGCCGTTACGAATACAATCTATCCACTCTTTAATATGTAAATAAGTTATGTCAACATTACGCCCATTAATGGCTGTTGTTGTTAAACCTCTTGACGCATAGTATTTCTCGGTAGCAGAGGACACAGCATCAATTCTACCTGAATTCGGGTTAAACGAGACCATTGGGACAGAAGGGTCAATTAAACCTGCTTCAATTTGTTTTTTATAACGTGTAGATTCTCTGTCTGCAGTTATGCTTATAGAGCTTCCCATTTCCATTGAAGCATCATGACCCATAAATACCCTTCCCCTTTCGCGGCTGTTAGCCAGTGTGGCACTATAAAGCAATGTTAAATCACGGCCAGGATACTCAAATACGCAATGAAGTAAATCCGGCATGTCCCGGTTATCTTTCCAATAATATATTCCTCCGGAAGAAACTACTGATTTTGGGATACCAATACGTAACAACTGATTGACTGCGTCAAATTCATGCGTAAACAACTGACCAATCATCCCAATGTCATAATCAAAGAATTTAGTCCAGTTATAATAGCGATCCAGGCTGAAAGGAACTTTTGGCGCAGAACCCAGCCATTGATCCCAGTCAATGCTCTTTTCATCTCCTGGATTAGGATTACCATTTTTATCGAGATTCCTTATCCAGGCTCCCTCTGCTGTATTACGATTGGTTGTAGTTTCAATCAGGGTAATTTTACCAAGGATATTTTTTGTAATAATGTCTTTAGCCTGCTGAAAAATAACACTCTGAGGGATCTGATGTCCTAACTGATATACAATCTTACTGTCTTTAACAGCATCATACATTTCATATAATTCTATTTCATTGTGGGCCGGAGATTTTTCACAATAAACATGTTTCCCTGCTTTTGCTGCAGCAATAGTGATAGGAGCATGATGGTGGTCTGGAGTAGCAATCATTACTGCATCAATATCTTTGTCGTCAAGCATTTCCTGATATGTACGATACCTTACTACAGGAAGACCGGCTGGTTTACCGCCTCCGGGCCTGATAGTATTTCGTGCGGTAACTAACCCGTTTTCGGCATGTAAGTCAAAAACATCACAAATACCACTTATTACAACATTTAAATCATCCTGGGCAAGCCATTCATAAAGTGTACCATCTTTTTTCTTCTCTTCAACATCAAGCGGATGCAAATATCCCAGACCGTTTGCATGCGATACGGCCCTGTTGCCGAAACCGATAATACCTATCCTGAGCAACTCTTTTTTTGTACTGTTTGTGCTTTTGAGAATAGTAGGAGCCTGAATTTTATCTAATTCTAATTCCTTAATAATTCTGTTTTTCTTTTCCTGATCATAAGTCCATTTTTTAAATAACTCGAAGCCAAAAAATCCCATAACCGGTATTCCGGCTAAAGCTTTTAATAGTGTTCTGCGTTTAATTGCCGGCTTTTGTGAGAAATTATTTTCCTTTTCTGTTTTATCTGGTTGCTCTCTCTTGTTTTCTTTTTCCATTATATTATCCCTTCATTTTTTTATTATTACGATCTTTGAACCGATAAACTAATAAATCTAAACCTGCAAATAAACCAGATGGAAAAACAGCTAAAGCAACTAAAGCTATACTTTCAATCAGAGTTTTGCTAACAACGAGGTAACTTCCTTCTGATGGAAGAGTATATTCCAATCCGATAAGTGGAGGATTATTTAAATAATAGATGAAAAGCAGAATAGCTCCGGAGATGGCTGCAACTCTTGTAAAAAGACCGAGAATTAAACCTGCGCCAATAGCTATTAATCCCCAGGTGTTCAGAAAGTCTACTATGTTTAGCACACTGGTATTGGATATTATCCAATGAGAAAATCCTGATAGGATCCATTTTGATTCTTTCAAAAAACCCATTGAAGACCAGTTGTGAATTAACAATTTTGAGAATCCTTCATATAATAATTGCCACCCGATCAGAAATCGTAATAAAACCAGGGTAACAATTTGTATTAAGGTATAAGATTTATTGTTTACCATAACAATTAAAAATTTTGTTCATTAATCAATCTGTCCAGAAAAAGAATGATATGATCGTTTCCCTTAATATCTACGGCAATGGTTTTGGCCCGTTCCATATCACCGGAATAAGCTGCATTGCACCATTGGATAATTTTATTTTGAGGATTTTTTGAGTACATCCTGTTCATTATCTTATCTCCTTCCGATTTATTTCCAGTTTCCCTTAATAACCATGCAGTTATAAAATCATTTAAATTGGAGGATAAGTCTGGATGCGAGGTTTTACCAATGATCTTTTCCTGCATTTTTTCAGCAGAGGAATTGTCATTCATATTTTTATAGCACCGGAGGGCAATAAAATCTTCAAGACGTTCGTCTACCTGGTATGGTTTGCCAACGCCCAGGTTTGTTGGCCATTGCCTAGCCATATCGACACTTTCGATAACCTTTTTGTAATTTTTTTCTTCCATCAGTTTCAGAGCGCTCCCAATGTTTGCATTTCTCCATGTTAAATGCCCTTCACCAGCTCCTTCATTTGGTAAAACTTGAATTTTTTGAAGTAAACTAACACATTCAGGATAATGTTTACTCAATTCCAGCATTTTTGCATAATGTAATCCAAGATAATAATTTCGAGGGTCCAGTTCATAAAAATACCGGGCCAGTTCCTCTGCTTTCATGATATCGCCCTTTTCAAAATAAAATTTAGAAGCAAATAAACCTGCCTGCCAGCTCTTTCCAGCCAGTTTCAGTGCTTTTTCGACATCTGCCTGGCGTTGTTTTATACCTGTATCAGCAAGTTGTGAACGGGCAATATAAAACGGGTAAAAATCAGGTTTATCCCCGCAACTAAACCACAAATCCCGAGCTTTGGCTTTTTCCCCGGCATTCAGATAAATTAATCCTGTGTAATAGTTAAGTTTCCAGTTATCGGAGTGTTTTTTTGCCCATTCCAATGGCTTCAGGGTTTCTGCCCGAAACGGAAATACGAACTGCGGATTAATTTGCAGCGCTTTATCTAATGCAGCAGTAGCACGATGGTCATCGCGAGTCAAATGATTTAGATAACCTTTCCATATAAGTACAATAGGTTGATTTTGAGGTGGCAATTCTAAAACCTTTAAAGCGTCAGAAAATTGTCCATTCCTGAAATACCACAAGGCATACTCCAGGTACGTTTCTTGTGGAAATTCGTTGGTAATGAGGTTTTGAGCCTCAATTTTGTTCCGGGATGAAGGATCTGTAAGAAACCGTTCAAAACGAATAAAGTGGTTTAGAGGGTCCTTCTCTTCAAGTTCATTTAAAGCGGCATTAGCTTCTTTCTGCATACCAAGCTTCCGGAGTGCAAGAATCTTCGACTGAGTTGCATCTGTCCCCAACTGATTGGAAATCAAACTTTTTTCAGCATAAGCAAAGGCTTTGAAATAATCGGCCTTACAAAAAAACACAGAAGCAAGCGCATTGTATGCAGCCGTTCGCCTGGAAACAGACTGAGAAGCAATCGAAAAGCCATCAATGGCTGATGTAGTGTCTTCCAGGGCAAGGCTTGATAATCCATAGATCATGTTGGCATCTGCATCATAAGTATCAACTGAAAGAGCTTTTAACGAATAATCAAGAGATTCGCGAAAAGCTGTTTTTCGGTAAGCTAGGCCAGACATTCCGTTCAGGGCAGGAGCAAACCAGGGTTCAACCTCCAATGCTCTGATGTATTCTTTTTCAGCCTCCTCATATTTACGTTGCCTTTCCAATTCTTTCCCTTTCAGATAATGACCGTATGCTGTCCCCCAGTTAAATCCGGCAGGTGGTGCTACAGGACGTTTAAAAAAGTTTTTTTCCTTATCGGTATCGTAAAGTAATTTATTGTCTAACCAGATACTTAAGTTTTTATAGCTTCCGCCGTATGTAAATTTTTCTGCTATGACCTGCATTGGACCAGACTGTATTTTTTTCACAAAAATTTCTTCGTTGCCACTCCTGACTACCAGTTTTCCATTAGTTTCTTCGTTCGGACAAAACCATATTTTGAATGTATCGCCTTGTTGTTGAAGGTTTATTGATCCTGCAGGAAGGGCATTATTAAGTCCTTTTGTTTGTTTAACAGGGAACCAGTATTCAGTCCATTCGTCGGTTAGACCGGGAGCAAATTCCCTGTTTTTGAATGGTGTTTCACTGCTAACTTCTTCAGCCTGGTTGAACAACCTGCCGGACTGAATTTCGGAGTATTGTCCATCAGAATCAGTCAGTAGATTATCCCAGATTTTTCCTTCGTCTGACAAACTCCAAAGAAAGATTTTTCTTCCGGGTTTTTCATCATACGGGGCATAGTGCACAAAACCAAAATCGTCATCGTGCCAGTAAGCCCCATAAAACCCTGTAGCTTCACCAAAAATATGGTAAGATTTATCATTCCCGAAATTATTATCGTCATAAAAACTGATTTTACGGTCTTTATCATCCAACGGCCATGAAAAATATTTTCCATCATGACCCAACCGGAAATTCCCGGGGAAAACGTATTCTAAGTTTCCGGCAGTTTTTATTCCTACATTCATCCACTGGTAATAAGGTTGTTCCACCCCGGTAGGATTGTCCCAAACTACATGAGTAGTGAAATAAGCTTTGTCCTTGGGAAGTTTGATCTCAACATTCCAGCGGGTACGGGAAGGCAGATCAATGGCGCCCACAAAACAACTGACACTGCCGTCTTTGTTTATTCTTGTTGTATAATCAACCGGTGAAGAGCACGTCGGGGCATGACCGATAACCCCGAAATTCATCTCAATTCCGCCTGAAGTCCATGGACCACGTAAAGCTATATCCCGGAATTTTACCACATGATTGTAATATATAAACTCTTTACCGGTAGATTTTTCAATAGCTCCCCAAATTTTACCGCCAATCTCCGGAATGATCCAGAGTTTGATATAATCGTTTTCCATTTCTACCATTTTCCAATCCTTCATCACTCCTTTATCAGAAAATCCATCGATGCGAAAATATGGATAAATAGTTCTGGGCATTGGAATCGGATTCGGATCTGAAAAAGGGTAGGTAAGCAACGCGATATGTTTTTCTGAGATTTGTGCTGTTTGGGCGAAAATGCTATTTGAAATTAATATATAAATAACAGATATCAGCCAAAAGAATATTTTTCTCATCTACTTAAATCTTTAAGTTGTTAATATCGATTGATACTAAATTTATACCCCAACGGTAAGTCAGGGTATAAATATTTATTAACATTTAATACAAACATCCAATAATTTAACTTTTAGCCAGATGTTATTTTAGTGTAGATTAGGGTTCAAATTAGTATCAAAAATAGGGATTGGAGCCCAATAAAAAGTATGTTGCGTGTCATCAGGCGTTCCTATCAACGGTACTTCAGCCGGGTCGCGGTGTGAGTTTGCTTTTGCAACTGTTTCAGTGCGAAGCAGATCGTACCATCTGCAATTAGGCTCAAGTCCGGCGAATTCCCATCCGCGTTCAACAATTACTGAATCTCTGAATGAGGAGTTTGATGGGGCCACATTCAAATTTGGTAACCCGGCTCTTTTCCTTATCGCATTCAGAGCGTCATAGGCAGACTGATCTGCACCATCCGACATTGCCTTTGCTTCGGCATATATCAGTAAAACATCCGCATACCTGATTACCGGTTCGGTATGATCACCCCACCAATCGCCCCAACGTGTAACCGGATTATACGTATAATCATCGATAAATTTATGGTAATATGGATGTTTCGATTGGCATTCGGTCCATGGGATAAGTTTTCCATCGGATAGCACATCTATCTGAAAGGTAGCATCTTTTCTTGGGCCGGCAGGAAAATTCTTAAAGAAAGTAAGTTCCGCAAAACCATCATCCCAGCCACCTTCTTCGACTGGCTGTGCCGACTCGGGGCCATTTTCATTTCCGTTATAATCTTCCCAGGCACCAGGTGTTCTTCCGTTATAATAACAACCAAAAACTGTTTCTATATTATACTGTCCCGCTTTTGTCCACAAATCGGCAAAATTTGGTAATAAATCAACATTCCATTTTGTTTTATTATCAATCACTTCTTTTGCTTTGGCAGCCGCAAGTGCATATTTATCGGTTTGCTTGAGTGGCCATCCTGCCATGGTTAAATAGACCTCAGCCAGAAGAGCTTTTACGGCTCCCTTTGTGGGAGCGATATTTACCCCGTTTTTATTTCTGTCGCCTGTGTAATTATCAGGAACCATCGTTTCTGCATTCTCTAAATCGCTGACAATCAATGCATAAATTTCTTCAGGCTGCGATACCTGCATTTTGTAATCAGGGACAATCTTTTCCACCAAAGGCACAGCACCCCACAAGCGGGTAAGATAGAAATAGCTTATAGCCCGGAAGAAGTAAGCCTGTCCGGAGGCAACATTTTTCGCATCTTCAGATACTGAGGCGTTTGGACAATTAAGCAATAGGGCATTGCTTTGTTTAATGGTAGTATATAAGAAAATCCACATATTTACATAGGCGGGACTGGAAGAATTTGCGGAAAATACATCGAAATCCGAATACATAAATTTATTTCCTGCCCTGAGAACAGTTATATCATCAGCTCCATATACCGGGGCAGTAACCTGGTCAAAAACCCCTCCAAACAAAGCATATATTGAGGAAGTTGCCATGTTAAGATCGTTCTGGGTTTTATAAAAATTTTGAGTGGTAATTGATGCTTTGGGGTCTTCCTTTAGAAAATCTTTTGAACAGGAAGAAACAGCAAACATGATACCTATAAAAATTATAATCTTTTTCATACAAATATTTTTATTTTTAATATACTATATGTTAAAATGATGCATTCAAACCGAATGTAAGGGTTTTTGGTGAAGGCCATGCCCCAAGGTCGATGCCGTTATTTATATCACTCGAACCGGTTGAAGAGGCTTCAGGATCAAAACCTTTGTACTTGGTAATAGTGATCCAATTTTGAGCGCTTATTGTAAATTTAAGTTTTGCATACTTAAAAATACGATTAGGTATGGTATAAGAAAGGCTGGTATTCTTAATCCGTACGTAACTTCCATCCATCAGATATCTTGTTGATTCTCCAAAATTTTTATTTGTTTTACTTGCAGGGTCAGGCCAGAGGCTTCCTGTATTTTGAGGAGTCCAATAATTAGCTGCTTCTGCCAGTGTAATATATCTAACGTCGCTTGATGGTTGGGCTGCTTCAGCATAAGTGGTATTTAATATCTTGTTGCCATAGACTCCCTGAATAAATATGTTAAGTTCAAAATTCTTATATTGAAGATAATTATTTAATCCCCACTGAAATTTGGGTAATGAAGAACCCGATATAACTCGATCTTCATAACCATATTTGTGATCACCGGAAACGTCAAGATATTTATTATCCCCTGCCTTACATCCATATACAGCAGCATCAGCATCATTTTGCCATATTCCCTGCCATTGCATCAGGTAAAAGCTACCAAGTGGTTCCCCAACTTTAATCACATTGACCGGTTGTTTCATAAAACCGCTGCCATAAATATCTCCGTAAATCATATCAACTCCACCAAGCGAGGTTACTTTATTTTTAAACGATGAATAATTTAGAGTTGCAGTCCAGGTAAAATCATCCTTTTTAATTATAGTTGCATCCAATAGCAAATCTATCCCTTTATTGTTGACAGAACCAATATTTTGAAGCGCTGATCCGCCACCGGCATATTTAGGTATGGGTGCATACAGTAATAAATTGGAAGTGTTTTTATTATAAATATCCACAGTAACATTAAGGCGATTATTAAAAAGGCTAATATCTATTCCGGCATCTGATTGTTTTGTTGTTTCCCATTTTAAGTCAGGATTATCAGGATTACCTAAAAAATATCCCATTGCTCCGGTAGTACTACCAAAGGAATAAATAAGAGAGTTCATCAAGCCCTGAGAGGCGTATGGTGCAATTCCCTGGTTCCCTGTTATACCAAAACTACCGCGTAGTTTTAGATTGGAAAAGAGATTTAGATTCTTAATGAACGATTCTTCGGATAGACGCCATGCAACAGCCGCCGATGGGAAATATCCCCATTTATTATTGGTTTTCTGAAATTTTGAAGAACCGTCGGCGCGGTATGTAACGGTTAACAGATATTTATTATTATATGTGTATGAGGCCCTGCTCACATAAGAAAGCAGCGCCCAGTTGGAATAATCGGAACCTATTGATTTATTCTTATTTAAACCTATGTTGTAATAGCCAAGGTTAGTGTAAGTTAAGTCGGATCCGCTGGCACTAAAAGAATTATTTTTACTGGAGATTTCCTCAGCAATACCAGTTATGGTCAAATCATGAACCTTTGCAAATAACTTATGAAATGTCAAAATATTACTATTTTGCAAGGTCATACTTTCCGAGAAACTTTTTCCTGAACCGGGATTAGTAGGGTTTCTCCATGTATTGGTAAAATTTGCATATTGGCTGAGATTCATATTCAGACTAAGATTGCTATCGAATGTCAGCCAGTCGGTTATTTTGTATTTTACTTTACCATCAACCAGAAAAGAATTGGACCATCCGTCGCTAATTCTTTCTTTTGCCGTCATATACGGATTTATGGCAGTATTGCCACCAATATCATTTCGATGATAAATTCCAAGTGCAGGGTCATCATATACCGGGGTTGTTGGAGCGAACGTTATGGCAGCCTGAACGGGGCTGCCTTTATATCCCTGATCTCCATTGTTATGTGCAGCTGTCCTGGTCACCAAAAGATTTAAGCCAAAACTTAATTTATCGTTTATTTTACTGTCGATAGCTGATCGAACGGAATATTTTGTTTGACCCGAGTTAACAATTATACCACTTTGGTCAACATAATTTCCGGATATATAATATTTTGTTTTTTCGGTACCTCCACTAACCGAAAGTTGATGGTTATTGGTGAGGGCAGTTTGGAATAGCATATCCTGCCAATCAGTTCCCTTGCCTGCAAACGATTCGGGATTATCAAATATAGGAGGAGTAGTACCGGCAGTATGGTTTACTAAGGTTGCATATTCAACAGGATTAAGTAAATCATATTTATACATTAGTTTGTTCCAACTAATGAACCCGTTATATTCAATCCTGGGCACTCCAGCTTTTCCCCGTTTGGTTGTAATTAACATCACTCCATTTGCTCCACGGGAACCATAAATTGCGGTAGCAGAAGCATCTTTCAATATTTCCATGGATTCAACATCGTTAATGTTGATGTCCCCAAGGCTGACGCTGCTTAGAGCTACTCCATCAACTACGTATAGAGGATTATTTCCGCCATTGATCGAGTTAGGGCCACGAACGCGAATTTTTACATTACCTCCGGGGGCTCCTGATGTGTTCGTTATGCTAACTCCGGAAGTTTTTCCCTGGAGTGCATCGGGAATATTTAATACTGGTTGATCCTTATAAGATTTGGCAGTAACTGATGTAATAGAACCGTTAAGATCGCTCTTTTTCACCGTTCCATACCCAATTACCACAACCTCATCAAGCCCAATTGCCGACTCAGCCATAGTCACATCAATTTGGGTTAAAGTCCCGATATTGATTACTTGTGATTCCATCCCAATAAATGATAATGTCAGACTCTTGGCTTCCTGAGGAACATCT
>JANYIW010000408.1 GCA_025358645.1 Bacteroidales bacterium | reverse complement strand
TTTAAAGCAGACGCCGGAAAAGCAGGAGATACTTCACTCTCAATCAATCGTTTGACAACTTCTGCTTTCCTGATACCATTCAGCTGTAAAATCACCGTTTTAGCTTCCATTATATACTTTATCCCAAGAGAGACACCTTTAGTAAGGTTTACTTTAGCGGAGAAATATTTCTGTCCTACGATTTTAGTAGTTTCATCCAGATTCACTATATGCGAATAAAGATCGAAAGAAGTACCGGGTTCATTTAATCCAAGATGACCATTCATTCCTGCACCGAGAAGGATCATATCGAGAGGGCCGTATTTCTTTATAAAATCATCAGTCTTAATGCATTCCTTCCTGAGATCGGAAGATTCACCGTCGAAAAAGCAGAAATTTTCCTTTGAATAATCTATGTGATCAAAAAGATGTTTTTTCAGAAAGGAAAAACAATTTTCGCTTTTCATTGCGCCAATATTTGCCCATTCATCGAGGCCTACGATCTTACATTTTCTAAAACTTATTTTCCCTGATTTATTGAGTTCTATCAGATGCTTAAAAGTTCCAACCGATGTTTCTCCTGCTGGAAAACAGAGTAAAGCATCACGTTTCTCTGTAATTATAGCGGCAATCTGCTCTGCAGTTTTTACCGATAATTCAGTATAGTCATTATAAATTATTTGCTTCATTAAAAAATTGATTTGATAGTATGAGCAATTCACCCACTCTCCTCTTCACTTTTGCCTTTTATCTTGGGTTTTATGTTAGAGTTTTAGTTCTCCCCAGCCTTTCCGGTATTCTCTTTTTACAAATTGGTTGGCCGCTTCAAAATTTGTTATCCTCATATTTGGTCCATCCCATTTGTAATTAATATATCTGCCTGGGAATGTATATCCTTCCATGGCACCATAAACAGGGTCTTTTCTGTCTATTTTTTCACGAATATTGAAACTCCTCAATAATAAGTTGCCCATCAACACTGTTTCTGTCAATGGACCGGCATAACCAACAAAAGGTGAATCAACTTCCGCATTTCCATAACCTGCAATACAGGCATCAATCCATTGCCACCAGTGACCATCCATATCGCCTGTGATACGGGGATATTTCTTAGGAACATTAACCTCCTTGTTTTTTGAAAGTGGAAGCAGGATAGGATTACGTCCACCCCAGCCACAGGCTGCTTTACCTTTTGTTCCTATAAATAAAGTTCCTCCTTCATAATCATTCAGTCCAAGTGGATAATCACACAATATTTCATTCATATTCACATCGGGATCAATCTCAAACGGGCGTTCAGGTGTTATTCCCCCATCCATCCAGTACAGGTCAAGATCTTTTCCGTTTTTGAGTTTGTATTTGAACCTTATTGAACTGGATACCGGGCCGCTTTCAGGGTAAAGACCTTCGGTAAAAATACCATTATAAACGGTACTTGCGCTGCATGATACTTCTGTCGGGTATCCAAGATTTAGTAATTTAAATGGTGGCCCGATAATGTGACAACCCATGTCACCCAGCGCTCCGGTTCCAAATCTCCACCAACCTCGCCAGTTAAAAGGCACGAGGTTATCAATATAATTGGTCTCCTCAGCTGTACCCAACCATAGATCCCAATTGAGTTCCTTCGGTACAGCAGGTTTTGTATCTGGCCATGGAATTCCCTGTGGCCAGACTGGTCGGTCAGTCCAGCAGAAGACCTTTTCAATCTGACCCAGTACGTCCGCTTCAATCCACTCTCTCAGAGTTCGCATGCCATCGCATGATGCACCCTGATCACCCATCTGGGTGACAACTTTATACTTTTCAGAAGCCTGTGTAAGAATGCGAGCCTCATATATGTCGTGCGTAAGTGGTTTTTGTAGGTACAAGTGTTTTTTCAGCTGCATGGCACTTAGTCCGACAATAGCATGATTGTGGTCGGGAATAGCAACTGAAACAGCATCAAAGTTTTTGCTCTCCTTATCAAACATTTCCCGCCAGTCGTGATAGAAACCAGCTTTAGGAAACAGTTTTCTCCGGGGAGCTGCCTGCCTGTCATCAACGTCGCAAAGAAAAGCAATTTCTGCATTTTTCTTAGGCGCAATTGAATAATGACGAATGTCATCAGCAGCTTCACCTCCGCATCCTATTGCAGCAATGAGAAGTTTGTCGCTGGGAGTTACATGCCCCAGACCGCTTATTGTGAAATTTGGAAGGATGGTCAGAGCAGCGGCCCCTGAGGCAGCACTTTTTACAAAATTACGTCTGGAGAGACTATTGGATCCTCTGGATTTGCTATTTATTGTTTTCATGTAAGTAGTTAAAAAAGTTTATTAACTCACTGTTTAATACTATTTTACTGCCTTTTTCAAAGGTTTAACAGATACTTCTTTAAAATATACTATATCCTTATCTCCATGATTCTGAATACCCATATACCCGGAAATCGGACGAGGTCCGCGCTGAGGTTCAAAGTCAAATTTGCGTTCCGGTACTTTATCCCCTTCTTTGAAATCAGTAACTTTAACTCCGTTCAGAAAGACAATTGTCCTTGGTCCGTCTAAAGTAATTTCCATCGTGTTCCATTGTGGGCCGGGTTTGCCTGTTTTGGCTAATGGTTTTGTGAGTGAGTACAGCATTCCGGTATAATGGTAATCATCTTCTCCGGAGGCTTCAGGATTATTATCAATCTGAACTTCGTAGCCATAATTTACAGGCATCCATTCTTCACGCGGTTCAATTGGGATACGGACAAAAACTCCGGAATTGCTGTTAGAGTCGCGCATTGCAAATACAACCCTGATCACACAATTTTGAAATTTTTGGCCTTTCCAGTATAATAATCCCATTCCACCTTTTGACTTTATCAGACCGTCCTCAACATAATGGGATCCCGGACCTACCTGTTTCCATCCCGTAAGATCTTTCCCATTGAATAACTTCCTCCACTGAGATGTATCAGCAACACTTGCCGATAAGCGTCCTGTTTGAATACATAACAAACATACCATCAGTCCAAACATTAAGAATGATTTGGCTGAGTTGATCATTGACGGAGTACTTTGTCTCCCAATTGAATTTTTTTCCATTGTTATAAATATTAAAATTAATTTGTAATTTTTTTTCGTATCGTTGCATTCTGAACAATTGGTTTTGCCCAAAAGCTTAAACTCAGAATATAGAGTAAAGGTAAATACAAAATCATCATTCCTGCCTGTAATCCTATCACATCTTTCAATTTGCCGATAAGTAGTGAAAAAATTGCTCCTCCGGCAATTGCAGTGCACAATATTCCGGCAAATGAACCGTGATATTTTGAAGCACTGTTTAACGCAAGTGAAAAAATAATACCATACATAACCGACAAACAAAAACCAAGAGCCGGGAAACCAAAAAGAGCCATTCTTGCATTACCAAAAAGCGTAATTGTCAGTGCAATAAAGGCTGAAGAAGTAAATATGCGTAAGACAATTTTACTGTCAATAATTTTTAATAATACCAATCCAAGAATACATCCGATGGTCATCATACCCCAGAATAAGCCAACTGTTGCGGCCCCTTCCAATTCCGGCTTAAGCCCATGATAAGTACGTAAATATTCTGAGATCCAATTTGCAATTCCCTGTTCCATACCTACATAAGCAAATATCCCCAGGAAAAAAAGAATCACAGTCTTCTGTCTGAATAGTTCAATATGTGTTTTCCAGGCTCCAACAATTTCATCCTCTTTTCTAATTACCTCAGGAAAACGCACCAAGAGAATAATTGCGACCATCAAAAAACTTATAAAAGCAAAAATCCAGTATATTGAAACCCATGGCAAATGAATAGGTGTAAGGAAAGCCATGAAATTTATAAAAAGACTACCATTAACATGTTGAGCACTAAGATTTGTTACAAGATAGGAATATACAAATGGGCTCAGGAATGAGGCAATTCCAAAAACCAGTTGAACTATGAGATTGTTAAAGGCAAAGTGTTCCTCTCCTCCTGTAACTCTGAGCAAAGGGAATAAAGCGACTTGTAACAGAGCCATACCGCAACCAATAAGAAAAAGAGAGCATAAGAAAACAGGAAATGATGGAAGAAGAGAGAATAGAAGAGCACCCGAAAAAGCAAGAATCCAGGCAAAAACAAGACTTTTCTTTTCATTGTATTTTTGTACAATCATTCCGGAAGGAATTGACATCAAAGCATAAGCAATAAAAAATGAAAAGGGTAGCAGTCCGGTCATGGTACCATTCAGTGAAAAACTATCACTTACATTTGGATTAATTGAACCCAGAATATTAGTTAAAAAAGAGATAGCAAAGAAAATCAGAAAAATAAGGATTACCAGATAGTACTTTCTCTTCATGAGTAACTTTTAATGTATTTTTCAATTTTGCTTATGGCCGGAGCAATTGCCTGTAAATGTAGAAATATCCAGCATAGTATAGTCAATAATTAATTATGAGACTCCTCTGAAAAGGGAGTTTATTTTGATTTTTAGCTTTTTTTACCCTTAATCCTAAAGGGGAAAAGCTAAAAATCAAAAACTTACAAAAGTCCCCCTGCCTACCCTGCCTACAGGCAGGCAGGCGGCAGCCAGGCTTTAGGGGTCCCGACAGCTATCGTGATAGGGGTAAAATGACTTATCGGAGTGGACTCAATTATACAATCAACAATCTCTATTTTGAATTCCTGGGAAAAAGGAATAAATTGCCGGAAAATGACAAATGGAAAAAAAATATTTTGCTCTTAGTGCAGTTGATAGTAACAGACTGGTAAAAATCATACAGATAGTATTTGGTATATTTTGCTATTCTGTTGCAGTCTTTTGGTTGATTTTTAATATCAGATCATTGAAAGCTGATGCGACGCTGTGGATTACAATTGTATTTCTTTCAGGATTTGGTTTTTACCAGGTATGGGCTGGTTTAGGCATGGCAACCAGATTCATAGAAATAAGTTCTGATAAAATACGACTTAAGAAGAGCATTCTTTTTCCGGCTGCTGAGATACCTGCGGAAGCAATTCAAAAGATCGAATTATATCCTTTTAATCTTATCCTTTTTTTAAAATCCAAAAAAAGGATACTTCTCAGGTTTGGCGCTACTTATCAGGAAACCAATGAAAAAATCAAGGATGAAATTCTCAGCTTTGCTGAACTTAACTCAATCAAAGTTGAAATAAAAGAGGAGAAGTTATAATTTTTGCCCCCCTTGCCTTCTTTCCACAATGATTTGCAAGAGTCAAATGTTAAGCTATTTACATAGACCTGTATCGACTAGTGGAGATTCCTCGCTGGCGCTCGGAATGACATGGTAATTAGGTGGTTATGGGGGGCAGAAGTGGCGATTCGAGTTACATATTATTTAAGTAAGCAACTCACCTTCGAATCGCCACTTCTGCCCCCACTGTACTCCTCAAGGGCATTGTCATCCCGAGTCCTCATACAATTTTGCACACCAAGTATAATGACAATTATGTAAGTATCAGATAATGTTTGATTTCTGAAATGTTGTCATTAGTAGCGCCAGCGAGGGATCTCATTATCCCATTATGGTACTCCTGAAAGTTTTGTTAATAGTAGTCCATATACAATTTTGCACGCCAGGTATTATGACAATTATGTAAGTATCAGATAATGTTTGACTTATGGAATGTTGTCATCAGCAGCAGCGCCAGCGAGGGATCTCCTTCTCTTATTACAAAGCTATCAAAAGCAGATTTTCAAAGAACATTCTTCAAGTTATATATAATCAGTGATTTATGATATCTTGTCATTAGCAGCAGGAGCGGAGAGACGAAGCAATCTCATTACCTAAGTCCGGGTATGGATAAAAATTATATTGATGCATTACAATCTCAAGATCTTTTCCCAGCTCTCCTTATTTACAGGTATCCCATTCTTAAGGTTTTCATTTCTTAATTTGACAACATTCTCACCTGGATAACGGATTTTAGAGGATGGATTTTCCGGAGTTGATTTATGCAAATCT
>JANYIW010000369.1 GCA_025358645.1 Bacteroidales bacterium | reverse complement strand
AATCCTATTGATATATTCATTTGATTATTAGTAATATAATCCTGAAAATTAAGTAAGTTTGTTTTTCAGGGGAGAAATTAATTACCTGTGAAAAATAAAAAGCCCGGATTTTAACTTATAGAACACAATGGATTGCTATTCGCAAACGGAACGAAGAGAGCTCAACGAAGTCTAATCAGTTGCTGCGTTATTGCACTTTGTGCTGTAGTTTATAAAAATATTTAAGACTATGCTAAAACATTTATTTATTCTGATTTTTATTTTTTCTCAAACTATTCTTGCCCAGCAGCCTAAAACACAGCTTTCCTGGCCCGAAATAACGCCCGAATCCAAACCATGGACACGCTGGTGGTGGCCAGGAAGCATTGTCAACCCAACAGACCTTTCTGCTGCTATGGAGAAATACAGTAAAGCCGGACTTGGAGGGCTGGAACTTACTGTGTTATATGGGGTAAGAGGACAGGAAGATAAATTCATTAAGTACCTTTCTCCCGAATGGATGAAGATGTTCGTTTATACTCTGAATGAAGCTAAAAGATTAAAAATAGGTGTCGATCTTGACAATTCATCAAGCTGGCCTTTTGGGGGACCATGGGTTACAAATGATGATGCCAGTAAATATGTCGCATTTAAATCATGGTCATTAAAATCCGGAGAAACTTTGAAAGAACCGGTAATCTTTGTCCAGCAGCCATACATAAAGTTTAATGGCCCTGCCCGACCTGATATTTCAACTTTAACTGATCCGGTTTATATGAACAACTACCTTCAGTCTCTGGCAATTGATCAGATAAGGTTTCAGAAACCGATACCATTACAGGTTTTGATGGCATATCCGGATGAAGGTCAGGCACTTGATCTGACTGATAAAGTTGACACTTCAGGAAATCTGAACTGGACAACTCCTTCAGGTACATGGACTCTTTACGCAGTCTTCCAGGGTTGGCATGGCAAGATGGTTGAACGAGCCGGTCCCGGGGGAGAAGGTTATATAATAGATCACTTTTCAGGAAAAGCAATAAGTGATTACCTGCAATATTTTGATAATGCTTTTAAAGGGTCCGACATCAGCTATCTGAGAGGTTATTTTAATGATTCTTATGAAGTTGATGATGCACACGGACAATCGTGCTGGACAACGGATTTTTTCAACGATTTTAAGACAAGAAGAGGTTATGATCTCCGTCAGAACCTTCCTGCTTTATTCCAGAAAGACAATCCTGAAAAAAATGCCAGGGTTCTGTGTGATTACCGTCAGACTATATCTGATCTCATCCTTGACAGCTTTACAACCGGATGGACAGATTGGGCTCATAAGCAGGGAAAGATTTCCCGCGACCAGGCACATGGATCTCCCGGTAACATACTTGACCTCTATGCGGCTACTGATATCCCTGAAACAGAAGGAACAGAAATTCTTAGAATGAAATTCGGCACCTCAGCTGCGAATGTTTCGGGTAAAAAATATGCCTCAGCAGAAGCGGCAACATGGCTTGGCGAACATTTTTCTTCAACTCTGTGTGATGTAAAAAAGGCTGTTGATCAGTATTTTATAGCCGGTGTTAACCATATTATCTATCATGGCACCTGCTATTCACCACAAAACGACACATGGCCCGGCTTCCAGTTTTATGCCGCTGTGGAATTCTCCCCCGCCAACAGCTTCTGGAACGATTTCCCTCTTCTTAATAATTATATTGCTCGTGTTCAATCATTTACACAGACAGTCAAATCAGACAATGATATCCTTCTCTATTTTCCAATCTTTGACCGGTATTCTGATTACAACAATGTTATGCTTGAACATTTCGATGCGATTAGTCCGAGGTTCAATGGAACACCTTTCAAATCCGGAGCGCAGACTATGTCAGAGAAGGGCTATGCTTTCGATTATATTTCCGATCTGCAGATAATAAACACAACGACCAAAGATGGTTTGGTTCTGACAAAAGGAGGAGCTGAATATAAGACTATCATATTACCCGGGTGTAATTATATTCCTGTCAATACATTTAAAAAGATTCTCAGTCTGGCGGAACAGGGTGCAACCATTATAGTATCCGGAAATCTGCCGGAAAATTTTTCGGGATGGGCTGATCTTGAATCAAACCGTAAAATATTTCAGAAGCTTAAAGAACGGCTGAATTTTACTGAGACAGCAACAAAAGATATCAAACAGGCAATTATCGGAACCGGGAAGGTTCTTATCGGCAACGATCTTAACCAGCTTCTTTCTTTTGCAGGAATCCGCAGGGAGACAATTATTGATAACGGACTCAACTATTCGAGGAGAGCAATGCTGACAGGAAGTTTATATTTCATTCTTAATCAGACTGATAAATTTTTTGATGGGTGGATGTCGCTTCAGGTCAAAGGAAAGTCAGCTGTAATTTTCAATCCATTGACGGGAATTTCCGGTGTAGCTGAAACACGGTTATCAATCTCTGGAAATCTTGAAGTTTATTCAAGATTGTTGCCTTATGAATCAATTATTGTTGAGACGTCCGATACAATAATCGATGGTGATAAATTCTTTTATTACAATGCCATCTCGTCAGCAAAAGAGATCCAGGGTAAATGGAAAGTTGATTTTATTGAGGGAGGGCCTGAATTGCCTTCTTCAAAAGAAATAGCCTCGCTTATTTCATGGACCGAATTCGGTGGCGATACGTTTAAAAATTTCTCAGGGACAGTTAAGTATACTGTCACTTTCAATAAACCGAAAGAAAAAGCAGATGCATTTCTTCTTAATCTTGGTAAAGTCTGTGAAAGTGCCCGTATATATCTAAATGACAAAGAGATAGCAGGACTTATTGGTCCTGTATATCAAACTTTTATCCCTAATTCTTTCATAAAATCGAAAAATACTCTTGAAATAAAAGTTTCTAATCTGGCTGCAAACCGAATCGCTTATCTTGACAGGAATAATGTTCAATGGAAGAAATTCTATAACATTAATTATCCTTCAAGACTTAAACTGAACAGCAAAAACGGATTATTTGATGCCTCAGAATGGCTTCCGCGTGAATCGGGGTTGATAGGACCTGTCACGATTACTTCAATGAAGAAGGCGCAGTAGCAATTTAACATCCCAAATTTAAAATTTATCAATGTCAATAAAGAAGCCCTGGTATAAAGGTTAGTCCACACGCAGTGGACCCAGATTCTGATATACGACATATATTTAGAAATGCTAGCGATTAACAACTAAAAGGTATGAAGATTGATTGGTTATTAGAAATTTATTTGCAAGAAATATTGGGCTAAAGCCCTCGTTGGGAGAGGTCTTGTATCCGTTAACTGTGACAATTAAATAGTGAACAGTAAACAGTGAACAGAAATAGGGTAGTATTAACTCCGTGATAATCCGTGTTCTCCGTGGTAAAAAAAAAGTAAAAGTACCTTAATCTCTAAACACTTAACATCTGGAGGTAAAAAAATCTTGCGATTTGTAATATGCATCTGGATTAACCGGCACGGGGTACAGGACACAGAGCTCATGGCAAAAATGTAAGGATGAAGGACAATCCTTTGCTAGTCGTTAATTGCCTGATACACCAACGACCGGAATTTATCCTGTATTTCAGAATGTTTAAGCGGACTTTGTTGCATAAATAACAGACATACAAGCCGTTCCTTTGGATCAGCCCAATAAGTTGTAGCAAAATACCCCCCCCAGGCAAACGATCCTTCTGAAATTCCCAGTTTTGCCTGACCATTAATTGTTGTGATCTCAAATCCCAGACCGAACTTGTTCCTGCCAAGGTTCAGATCGCCAATCTGGTTAGTAGTCATTAATTCCACTGTATGTCTTGCCAGAAGCCTTTTTCCATTATATTCCCCATTATTTAACAACATCTGCAAAAAAGTGGCATAATCTTTAATTGTGGAACTAAGCCCGGCACCACCTGAATAATAAGTACCATCAACCAGAGGATAATTCACAAAATCTACGTTATCATTTATGAGATGATGATTTTTATCTTCAACACTGACTTTTACCAACCTTTGCGCTTTTGATGAAGGCACATAAAAATAAGTGTCATTCATTCCTAATTGCTCGAAGATATGCTTATGGAAAAATATATCGAGAGACTCGCCAGAGAGAACTTCTACAAGATAACCCAGGACATCCACATTTAATCCATAAGTAAATCTTTCTCCCGGTTGGTGTACCAGAGGTAATTTCCCGAGTATCCTGATTTTATCGCCAAGCACCATTTTATTACTTCCGAAACCTCCAGGAACGCCTGATTTTGCATAAATAGCTCTCATATTCTTTGAGCCAATACCCGCGTAATCAATTCCTGAAGTATGGGTTAAAAGATCTCTTATGGTTACTTCACGATTTGCCTGGATAGTAATATAGGTGGAGTCTTTTTCATTGAACTTATCTAGAACACGTGGATTAGCAAACTCAGGAATGTATTTTGAGATTGGGTCATCTAAAAGAAATTTTCCTTCTTCAAATAACATCATTACTGCTACACTGGTAATAGCTTTAGTCTGTGAAGCTATGCGAAAAATATCATCTCTTCGCATCGGTGTCTTTGTTTCAATATCGTTTACTCCAAACGATTTATCATAGACAATTTTACCATCACGTGCAATAAAACCTACTGCCCCGGCAATCCATCCACTGTCTATGCTTTGCTGAAGCATCTTATCGATACGGATCAGCCTTTCCTCTGAAACATTTGCAGTAACGGGAGATTCTTCCTTTAGTCCTGAACTTTGAGTTCGTGTACATGAAATAATCAAAACCAGACTGACAACCAGTAAAACAATTCTTTTATTCATATCCTTATATTTATTTCTTTAATTTATATACTTCTGAACCGGCGAGTAAAAAGCACCCTAATCCGAAATCCTCAAAGTTAGGAACATTATCATAACCAACGGGTTGGCTGTCTTTAGGTTCTTTACCCGTTCCCTGAACAAATCCCAGAAAACCGTTGGGATGAAGCGATTCTGTCACTAAAGCATTCCATGCTTTCAGCACAACAGGCTTATACTGTTTCTTACTTAAAAAACCTTCATTTATCCCCCAGGCCATGCCATAAACAAACAGAGCTGTTCCGGTGACTTCTTTTCCTCCAAAATGAGTTGAGTCCTTAAGGCTCACATTCCAGAATCCATCCGTTCTCTGGAGCGGGAGGAGCGCTTCGAACATCTCCTTCAGAGTGACGGTATATTCTTTCCTGTATTTGCTGTTTCCGGGTAAAAACTCAATAGTCCTTACCAGTGCGGCAACTACCCATCCATTGCCTCTTGACCAATAACAATTTTCACCATCAGGTTCTTTATATGGTGGAACAAAGTCCTTGTCACGCCACCAGAGATGGTCTACTGTACTATAAAGTCCATTGGTTCCATGTTTGAGTTTTGTGTAAAGGTACATTTCATTCATTCTGTCAAAGTACCTTTTATCGTTGTAGATTGTTCCAAGACGGGCAAAGACGGGCATGGCCATTTGCATAGCATCAATCCAGTTCCAGTCATCAATTTTATCCGTAGCGAGCATGCTGTCAACACAAGCTTTAATATCCTTTATTCTTTCTTCTTTATACCTGTCGATTATATACAGATCTATGTAAGTCTGTCCGCAACATTGGTTATCTCCATTACGTGTTTTTACACTATCGCGCAATCCCCATTTATGGAATTCACCCCAGCGTAAAGCGTAATTAAGATAAGATGTATCAGGATTGAGTTTATACATAGCCATCAGTCCTTCATAATAAACTGCACGTGTCCAGATATTGCTGGGTCGTGGTTTGTCTGTAACAATTACTTTTCCGACATCAGGCCATTTTTCCATAAAATACTTATTGGCCAGTACCATTGATTCCATGATCCCTTCCTTTGAGGCATGCTGAGCATTTATGCCAATAAATGAGGATATTATTAATCCCATAATTGTAGCTGAAGCAATTAATTTCAAATTTGATTTCATGTAAATAATTGGATTACAGGCTGTTTTCCTTAGAATTACTTAAAGGAATTTTATTTCTTTTTTGTATAACTCAGTAATAAATCCGTCAGGTTCTCTGCTGCTTTCCTGTTTTCAAAACTTACCGGAAGGCGGTCATGATCCATATATTCATTATAGATCCATGGATCGCCGATAGCAAACACATATCCCTTTCCAAATTTGTTTTCTGCTATAAGCACTTTCCCCTTTTCGGACAGAATAGCCTTAGCAGTTCCTGTAAGATTAATATCAGATATCTCTTTAATATAAATTTTTGTAACACCCTTAAAAAGAGGATGGTCAGGCAGATTCGTGGAAGCCCCCATTTCAAAGTTGGTACCGGTCACAGGATGTAAGGTCACATGATTGAATGTCATTCCAAACTGTGACATCAGCTGATTGAGATGTTTGAATTCACAGTTAGGACCGTCATTTGCCAGCACTGCCAGGACACCACCTTCTTCAACCCATTTTTTGATGGAAGCAATATCTTCAGGAATTAAATAATTTGGCGTAGCTGTTTCTGTGGTGGTGTCCGGATCGACAATTATATATATATTGATTTTTCCCAGAACTGCAACATCAGGCTTGCCAAGTGTTGTAATTCTTGCTCCCCTCCCTGTAAATATTTCTCCCCATCTTGAATATCCGCTGAACTCCCTATCAGTCCATAGATAATGAAAGGGTTTGCCGGTTTTGGCATTGGTCTCGTGATTATACCAGTTATCCAGACCTACAACAGGTTGTGAATAAGCATTTCGTAAAATGAATACAGGTAGAATCAGTAGCATGAACAGGTAATGAAAGTTGAAAACTTTCTGGTTTCTCATAGTGTTTGCGGATTTTGTTAAGTCAAAAATATGAAACATTAACGATGAAACAATGATATTCTAAAACATATTCTTCGGGTTGTCCGAATAATTATCTTTGATATAAATAAATTAAAGCAGAGCTTAATTCAGAAAGTTATGAAAATACTTATTAAAAAAACAGTTCTTACAGTTCCAATTCTCCTCTTATGTTCCTTAATTAATTGCCAGGATTTGAATCACTCATTCAAACCCGGACAGATATGGCCTGATAATGAAGGTAAACATATTAATGCTCACGGTGGTGGCATCGTTTGGTATAATGAAACATATTACTGGTTTGGGGAATTCAGGTTATCACGTTCAGAAAAAGACAAAAGTCGTTATGGCGTAAGCTGCTATTCATCAAAAGATCTACTAAATTGGAAAAATGAGGGTCTTGCTCTAAAGGTTATAAATGATACTGCTAGTATACTTAATCCGGGATGTGTGATTGAGCGGCCCAAAGTAATCTATAACAAAAAAACAGGAAAGTTTGTGATGTGGTTCCATCATGAATTAAAAGGACAAGGCTACAAAGCCGC
>JANYIW010000365.1 GCA_025358645.1 Bacteroidales bacterium | reverse complement strand
AGATTCTCCAAGGTCAGCGAAAATTGATTAAACTTGGTGAAAGAACACCTACCCTGCTTCCAACGATTGACGGAAAATCAGTAACACGATTTATGAAGCAACAATTGTGAGTTGGGTAACAGTTTTATTTGACGCAATACGGAGGGCGAATTGACTCATAATTAGTGTTACCGAAAAGGGCGGTGTTGCGTCAGAATTAGAGTTACCGAAAGGAGGTAACCATGACGCGACACAGTATAAATCCAGGCGAAGATAACCTTTTATTCCCTACTAAACGCTTCAGGAATTAAAACGTCCCCAGGTGGCTTGTTTTGAGTGGACCGTGACAGAGAGGACACTAGAATAAGATCAAATGAATACCCTTGCCAAGGGGGTCTAGACTCAGAAACTAAAACAGTCTAAACTACCTTCATAAAGCTCATTAAAGGAGAATATGGATGTCAGAACCTATCGACTTTCAATCAATAAATGATCAGGATCTATTACAACTTTATTGTGATTTGATGGAGGAGCTTAGGGAGAGAAAAATTGTCAGAACCAGTAATAATCCGGTAGCAGATTATGCAGAAAGGGTAGCTGTGGAACGCTTAGGCCTAATTCACGCTGAAAAAGAAGCAAGGGGTTTTGATGCAACTGACAAAAACAGTACGAAATACCAGATTAAAGGCAGGAGGATAACAAAACATAACAATTCAAGGCAACTGGGCGTGATAAGAGACCTTGAAGAACATTTATTTGACCATCTGATAGCGGTCATATTCGACGAACATTTATCCCTTCAGGAGATTTGGAAAATTCCTCATAATTTTATCAAAGCAAATTCGCGATATTCAGAGCATCAGCATGGGCATATTTTTATTGCGAGACTAAGTCTTTTAGAAGACAATCAAGAAGTCGAAAGAATATATTAACTCATCAACTATTTCCAAAAGGGGAATTCTAAATCTATAATTAGGGGTAAGTGGTCGCTGTGCGTAAGCCAGCTGTGATTTCCTGGGATTTTTAATTTTGAGTTTTTCAACAATGAATCTGAGACAAAACAATGATCAATATGGTAGGAGAGATTCAAGTTCTTCCGGAAAAACAAGGTCTTTTGCTTTTCTTCACCCTGCGCTTCTTTAGTCAGATGATGGTATAAGCTTTCAATACCCTTATCTCTTAAGATTTGCACTACGGCGGAATGATTAAGAGCTTTCGAATGCTCGTTATCCCAGATTGCATTACTATTAAAATCTCCAACAATGACACAGTTTTGAGTTAAAAGTTCTTGATAAGCATCCAATGCGTGCCGAACCTGTCCAATATATCTGTTTTGCCAATTAACTTTGTCGGTTTGCGCCCAAATAGCTATCAAATAAAATGGATTATTGCTACCGACTCTAATCGGTAAAGCGTATTTATAATCCTCAGAGTAGTTGGCCAATTGATTAAGGGGATAACCCTCTTTTGCTGCAACAAGCAGGCCTTTATTATGATTGGTCCCAATCCAAACTTTATGTGGATAGTCAGTTAGGTCAGCTATGTTAAGCTTGTCGGGATGCTCACACTCCTGGATTACTAGAATGTCTGCATCTAGTTTTAAAAGTAGATTTGCCTTCTTTCTAAAGGCCATCGAGCAGTTCCAATCGATAATTCTCATATTATTGTCTCCGAGTAATCAGCTTTTAAAAAGTCCCAGGTGGATAGTTTTAAACGTCTTGAGACAGAAAGGTCAATAGACTAGGATCAAAAAGTACAATTCGGAATCAAAGCCCTTCACTTGGTTCATTATGAATTTCACAAGAAAATTAAAGAACTTTGTAAACAATAACACCAAAACCAAAACCTATTAAAACACCCAAGATAACCAAAAAATCATTATGAAACCAACCGTTAAAAGTCGAGCTTAAAGCTAATGCACCTATTATAGCAATAACAACAGATAATATTATTTTATTCTTTTCAGTCATAAAATACTCCTAAAATATAAGCTTATTAGAATTATAATTCGGTAGAATAAAACAGTCAACAACTAAAATAGAAGGTAACCCGAGGCGTCAAGTGGAAATTGTGAGGGAAGTAGGATGAGTAAACGGGTTACAGTTATCTCGGATTCATTTCATTAGTTCCCGACAAATCGGGATCTGGTATGTGTTGTCAAAAACGGACACGAAACCTTTAAGCTGCTAATACACTAATACTGTGCTGCCTGGCATAAGCCGCAGGCGATAGGAAACCCAGTTTAGCTTGTATCCTTTGCCGGTTATAGAAGATTTCAATATACTCTCTAATCTCATTGATTGCTTCACGCCTGGTAGCATAATGCCTGTGATAAACCAGTTCCTG
>JANYIW010000354.1 GCA_025358645.1 Bacteroidales bacterium | reverse complement strand
TCTACAGTAACCAAAAATATCGGCAGTATGAGAAATCGTGGAATTGAATTCAATCTTACTACTGCAAATGTTAGTTTAGATGATTTTTCATGGACAACTACCTTTAATATATCTGTTAACAGGAATAAGGTAATTTCAACGGTTAATAATAATTCAGATGTTTTTCCAGGGCCAAGTTATGTTTCGGAAACTAATATTGCCCGCGTCGGAGAACCGATGGGTTCTTTTTATGGATATGTTCGGCTGGGAACCTGGGGAACTGACGAGGCAGCAAAAGCAGCTACATATAACAAAAAGCCCGGAGACCTTAAATTCCTGGATGTAAATAATGATGGCACAATAAATTCACTTGATAGAGTTATTATTGGAAAAGGTATTCCTGACGGATTTGGATCATTTATGAATACTTTACGATATAAGAACTTCGACCTGGTACTTGATATACAATTCATGTATGGTAATGATGTTTTGGTCCTTGAAAAATATGTACAGGAATTTCGTACCGGAATAGCTAACAGCAGGGCTACTGTTTTAGATGCCTGGACACCTGATAATCAAAACGCCGTTGTTGCACAATGGAGGCCCACAACAGCTGGTTATGATGGACAGCAGGACACAAGGATGGTTGAAGACGGATCTTTTATCAGAGGCAGAAACCTATTACTGGGATATAACTTTTCTTCCGAGTTTGCCAAAAAGATGCATCTGTATAATCTCAGGCTAACTGCTTCAATTCAAAACCTCTTTCTCATAACAAAATATACCGGATATGATCCTGAGACTTCAACCCGCAATGAGACATATGGACAGGGAATTATTAACTTCGATTATCCAAAGCCAAGAGTCTATATGTTTGGTCTGTATGTTAGTTTTTAAATAATTTATTTAAAAAAACTTATTATGAAAATTAAGAATAGAAAAATAAGCAAATACTTAATCTGTGTAATTTTAATTCTCTTCGTGTCAGGTTGTTCAAAATTTCTTGAGGAACAGGACCGTTCTAATTTTACATCAGATAATTATTTTACAAACGCTACTCAGGCTGAAAGTTCTGTAAATTCTGTCTATACCGGTATACAATCAATTTATAGTGGAGGTTATGGATTTGCAGGAGGTTTGGCCCCCTGGCTCATGTTAGAGTTTGCTACCGGGTATGCAAATACAGAACTTGGTGAAGCTGTTGAGAACAGATGGGTCAGGACTCTTACAAACAGTTCAGATAATCAGGAGGGTCGTATTTGGTGGGAGCAATCCTACAAAGGCATAGCAAATGCTAATTTAGCTATTGCAAAGATCCCCGGTATCACCATGGATGAAACCAAAAAAAATCAACTTTTGGGTGAAGCAAGATTTCTGAGAGCATTTTATTATTATAATCTGGTCAGAATATTTGGGAAGGTTCCCTTACTTACAAACCCGGTCGATTTAAATTCAACCGACATGTACCCTTTGCAAGCGACAGAAGATGATATATATGCTGTAATTCTTGCAGATCTCATAGTTGCTGAATCTTCAGGTCTGCCTTATCTGGACGCTACCGGCAGGGTTTCTTTAGGCGCTGTCAAATCCCTGTTAGCCAGCGTTTACCTTACTATGGCTGGATATCCATTGCAAAAGGGTAATGAGTATTACCAGTTGGCTGCCGACAAAGCTGGCGAGGTTATTACATCAAATAGCTATACTTTATTTACTTCGTATGATGACCTTCATACTCCGGCAAATAAAAACAAAGGTGAGAACATATTTCAATCTCAATACACTGCATTGATCTCACCTTCGTATTGGCAATCGGCTATTGTCCCTTATAATAAGGGCATATCTGTTTATGATGGTCAGGGTGGAGCAATTTTCGCAGAATTACCATTTGTTAACTCTTTTGAGACTGGTGATAAACGAGCTGTCGAAAAACAGTTCTTTTATAAATTTTATACACTTGCATCTGACAGGACTGTTACCATTGACCTCGGGAATACTTATGTTTATAAGCTTTTTGATGCCGTGGCAAATCTATCTACAGCAAGTAGTGGCCTTAACTGGACATTGATGCGTTATGCGGAATTGCTGCTGATATATGCGGAAGCCTCCAATGAAGTATCCGGACCAACTACCGCATCTTATGAAGCAGTTAATAAGATCAGGAGAAGAGCTCTGCTTCCTGATTTATCGGGATTAACCAAGGATCAGTTTCGTGAAGCAATCTGGAAAGAATCCTGCCATGAACTCTGCTTTGAAGACAAAACATGGTTTAATATGGCCCGGACAAGAAAAGCATATAATGTAACTACAGGTAACATTGTCAATTTAATAGGCTATAGTTTTGTTTCCGGTGCAGTTTATAAGGAAAAAGATCTGTTATTTCCGATCCCAACCAGTGAAATGAATAGTAATAAAAATCTCATTCAAAATACAGGTTATTAATTAATAATTCAATGTCGTTTAGTTAAGGAAATCTTCTGAAAGGCTTGATTTTACTGCAAATATAGATAAAATAGTTCTTTGAAATGTTTGTAATTTAGGAATAGTTGATTATCTTCTAAAGGTATATAAGGTATATAAGGTATATAAGGTATATAGGGGTTAACCCAAGTATTAACAAAGAAGCGGATTATCGTGAAAAATTAACTAAAAAAATAACGTATGAACTTGATAATGGAGAGTTTAGGAACCGTTCAAAAGACGGCCGAAAAAAGGTATTTTCACGAGATAGAAAACTGACATTCAACAACTTAATAGTATTAATCATCAACTTCAAGAGTTCCATACAACGAGAACTGGACAGTTTCTTCAAGGCAATTTCCAGGAGCGATTTTAAAATAAGGGAAGTTACCAAAGGGGCGTTCACTCAAGCCAGGGCCAAGTTAAATCCATGGGCTTTTCAGCGATTAAACGAAGTAGCTGCCAATACTTTTTATGAGGGTGCGGAGTATTACGTTTGGCATGACATGCGCGTTTTGGCAGTAGATGGAACACGGTTGGTTTTACCTAATCATTCCAGCGTTGTTGAAGAATTTGGTCAGCAAAAGTTTGGGCCCAATGCAGATAGTCCGCGTTCGCTGGCTATGGGATCAATGCTTCACGATGTATTGAACCAAATCACCATCGATGCCCGGTTGGCGCCCTATGCATCCAGCGAGCGGGATTTGCTCATGCAACACCTGGACAAAGTAAAGCCTGGCGACCTTCTGCTCCTGGATCGGGGCTATCCCTGCTTTTGGTTACTATTTTTATTAAAAGCCAAGGGCATCCAATTTTGTGTCCGGTTAAAGGAAGACTGGTGGTTACAGGTAAAGGACTTTACCGAGAGTGATGAAAAAGAGCGGATTGTAACCTTTACTTTACCAAAGAAAGATCGAAAAAAACTGGCAGATTTTCCACACATGCTGGATGCCACCATGATTTGCCGGTTGATTAAGATTGAACTTCCTAACGGGGAAAAAGAGATTTTATGTACATCACTAGTCGATTCAGAAAAGTATCTATACGAAGAATTTGACAAGCTGTACCATTACCGATGGAATGAGGAAGAGGCATATAAGTTATTAAAAAGCAGGATAGAATTGGAAAATTTTTCAGGAAAAACAGCTCGGGCCGTGAAACAGGATTTTCATGCCAAAGTGTTCCTGATGACACTATGTGCTGCCTATGCCCATCCTATTGAAGACAGGGTCATCGAGGAATACAAGGCAGATCAGAACCGGAAGTTTGACCAAAAAATCAATCGCACCAATGCACTGTCGATGACTCAGGATATTTTAATTGCAGTATTTTTAAGAAAGCAATTTGAAAAGGCAATAAACGCATTTGACAAAATAGTAGCAGAAACCAGAGAAATCATCCGGCCCGGAAGAAGTAACCCGCTAAAACAAAGGCCAAAGAAACCTTATTCAATGAATTACAAACGATTATGAATTACCACTAACTAAACGACATTGACATATTAGTTCTTAAAATGGTTTTTCAGGAATACCCTTAAACTTATTGTAATATTTTGAAGCATTATAGTTTAATTTTTTAAGATTATGAAGAAAAGAATTGAATACATTCTCAATACCGGGAAACTTGCCGCACTAATGATCGAGCTCGTTCAGGGCGAGGGCGGATTTGGTTTTGCTCCCAGAGAATTTTATGTGCGCGTATTTGAAGAGTCAAAAAAAGCCGCGATGGCGATTTGGGCTGATGAAGTACAGACCTTTGGCCGGACCGGTGAGTATTTCGCTTTTCAAAAATTTCGTCTCCACGAATAT
>JANYIW010000313.1 GCA_025358645.1 Bacteroidales bacterium | reverse complement strand
AGCTTTATTCTTCCGGATAATATAAGTTCTGGTAACTATCTGATAAGAGCTTATACGAACTGGATGAAGAATTTTACTACTGATAAATTTTTTTACAAAACAATTTCTGTAATTAATCCATTTGAGAGCATAGATCATCTTAATCTTCCTTCAGCTACCATTAAACACGATTCATCATCTTTGACGACAAATTTTCTATCACAATCAATTGTTACTGATGAAACTGGTAGCCGGTTGACAGCCGGACTAAAATCGAAGGACGCTGAGAACCAGATTAAATATACCATATCAACTGAGAAAACTGGCTACTCTCCACGTGAAAAAGTAAAAATGGAGATCACTGCATCTGATGTGGCAGGTCATCCAATTGAAACTGATTTATCGGTATCTGTTGCAAAATCAGCTGTAGTAAATTCATCAGGTCTTTCCAGCTTCTATTGTTTCAACCTGAACAATGTTATCCCAGGCAGAGTAGAAGGGTCAGAGCACCTTGCCGAACTTGAAGGACTCCTTATCAGTGGTTATTTGCGACTAAAAGCTACAGATGAACCATTAAAGCATACAGATTTATCTCTTTCCTTTGTTGGAAAAACTGCCCGGTGTCAATTTGGCAAAACAGACGAGAATGGAGAGTTCAATTTTGTCATAAAAGAGTCAGGCCTGAATGAAATAGTAATTCAACCATTATCTCCCGACATTTCAGGATACTATATTGAACTTAATCAATCTTTCAGCAGCACATTCAGCAAATATAAACCCAGACCCTTTTATCTCGACAGCAGTAAGATAAAAGAGTTAGATAAAGTTATTGTAGGTATGCAGGTTAACAATATTTATGAACCATTCAGACAAAGCAGACCCTCTGAATTACAATCTGTTATACCTGATTTTTACGGAAGTCCTGAAAACACAATAAAAATTGCTGATTACATTGAGCTTACTTCTTTAAGGGAGGTTGTTAAGGAAATAATTCCTAATGTCTTCACTCTTAAGCAAAACGGGAAGTATGATTTTAAACTCATAAATAAATTCCGGGGTCAGCCTTTTGAAAATAAGCCTCTCGTGTTAGTCGATGGTGTGCCGGTCTATGATTTTGGAAAGGTGCTAAGTATTAATTCAAAAGAGATAGAAAGGGCAGAGGTAATCAATACCAGGTACTTCTTTTCAGAATATATTTTTGATGGGATTGTCAGTTTTATTACAAATAAAGGAAATTTAAGCGTTATGGAATTTGACAATTCAATTTTCAGGCAGGTATACGAAGGATGTCAGGATCAAAATAATTTTTATTCTCCGGATTATAGCACGGATAAAATGGAAGTTAACCGGATTCCTGACTTCCGGAATACTTTATTCTGGAAACCTGATTTGCATACCGGGAAAAACGGTAAGGCTGAAATTGTTTTTTTCACTTCTGACGAATCAGCCGATTATACTATAGTTGTTGAAGGATTAGCATCTGATGGTACAACAGGCTTTTCATTTGCCTCATTCAAAGTAAATTAAAAGCTAAAGTAATAGAAAGTGAAAAAGTTAAAAATGCTTAAATTCGAGATATTCCGGGAATCAAATTCAAAGTCCAATAGTCTGATAAAGATATATTGATCCCTTGAAATGTTCTATACTTTCAAAACAAATTTATTTTGTATAATATTGGCTTATAAACTGTGAATTGAAGATGAAAAGAATATTAGTTATCAGCGGAGTTGTGTTGGCAATCATAGCATTAATTGTGTTCAACAAAATGACATCAAAGAAAGGCGCAATAGATTCTTTCACTGAGGTTAAAAAAGGACTTTTTGAAATAACAGTAATAAACTCCGGAGAGTTAATTGCGGAAAAATCTATTGATATTAAAGGACCCGAGATAGGCATGGGATCTGATCAGGGCGGGAATAGAGGTGGAGGCCATGATATGCACGCGATGGATCTTAAGATACAGGATATCGTCCCAGAGGGAACGCTGGTTAAAGAAGGTGATTACATCGCTCAGCTTGACAGATCATCTTACGCAAACACATTAAAGGACGAGATTGAAACCCTTAAAACCTATCAGAATAACGTGGATATGAAACTTCTCGATACTGCGGTTGTACTTACAAATCAAAGAGATGATATCAAGAATCAAAGATTTGTTGTGGAAGAGGCTGAGATTACTCTGGCGCAATCAAAATTTGAACCACCTGCAACTATTCGACAGGCAGAAATATCTCTCGATAAAGCTAAAAGGACTCTTGCTCAGAAAATTAAAGGATACTCTCTTTATGTTGCTCAATCAAGGGCAGATTTAAATCATCAGAAGATGCATCTTAACAGAGAGACAAGACTGGTTGGCGACCTTCAGTTATTTATATCAAAGTTTACTATAAATGCACCAGGTTCTGGTATGGTTATTTATAAAAAGGACAGGAATGGAACTAAAAGAAAGGCCGGATCAAATATCAATCCTTTTGACCGCGTAATTGCCACCCTGCCAGATCTTTCTTCAATGATTTCAAAAGTCTATGTTAATGAAATAGATATAAGTAAAGTTAAACCTGGTCTGGAAGTTAATATTAATGTAGATGCATTTCCTGAAAAGTCATTTAATGGTACCGTGTTTACTATAGCGAATATAGGTGAACAATTGCCAAATTCTGATTCAAAAATGTTTGAAGTGCAGATTAAATTAGATGATTCTGATCCTGCTCTCAGGCCCACAATGACAACCGGGAATAAATTAATCATTAAAACTTATAATAATGCCATTTATATCCCTACTGAATGTGTCCAAACCGGATCTGACAGTATTCCATTTGTTTACGGGAAAAACAAAACAAAAGAGATTGTAGTACTTGGTGAATCGAATGAGAAGCATGTAATAGTTGAGAAAGGATTGCAGCCGGGGACTTTAATTTACCTTGTTCCTCCTCAGAATCCTGAGAATTTCAAACTGATCGGAGCAGATCTTATACCTATTATTAAAGCTCATAAATAAGATATCCGGATT
>JANYIW010000288.1 GCA_025358645.1 Bacteroidales bacterium | reverse complement strand
AGAGGGGGAAGATTATTGAATGTTTTTTATATTATTGAACCAGCTCAGAAAATCTTCTTTGGAGAGAACTGCCCTAATTTATCTGGTGTTTTTTTTTACTACCTTAAAATCAAAAATGCCATAAATTACCCATGTAATTATTATTTATAGTAATTATATAAAATCCATTAGATTAGCTCCCCTCTTTACGAAGTAGAGAGGGGTTGGGGGTGAGTACATTTGACGAGAGAGAAGCCGGGGGTTAGTGCATCTGAGTTATTATGGGCTATTGGGCCAGGGGAGAGTTCATGAAAGCCCGGAGTTACAGAGAGTATTACTAGAAGACAATAATTAATAAGAATAAGTTGATTTATTACAAAGAATTATTTCCAAAAATAATGTAGGTTTGTACAAGAGATTTTCTTTTGTTAAATAAAAATATTTGATCTATGAAAATGATTCAGGACTTTAATTTCAAAGGAAAGAAGGCAATAGTAAGGGTCGATTTCAACGTACCTCTCGACAAAAAGACTTTTACAGTAACTGATGATACCCGTATAAGGGGAGCATTACTGACAATTAATAAAATTCTGAATGATGGCGGATGTCTGATCCTTATGTCTCATCTTGGAAGACCCGAGGGTCGCATGGAAAAATATTCACTTAAACCTGTACTTCCGGTACTGGAAAAACTTCTTGGTAAAAAAGTTCTGTTTGCAGATGATTGTCTCGGAGATTCTGCAGTGAAAATGGCAGCTGCCCTGAAGCCTGGTGAGATTCTGCTTCTTGAGAATGTGCGTTTTTATCCTGCAGAGGAGGGAAAGCCTATTCTTCCTGATACAGCTACCGATGAGGAAAAGAAAGCTGCAAAAGCTGAGATGAAAATCAAGCAGAAAGAGATGGCGAAGAAACTGGCAGGTTACGCTGAAATTTATGTAAATGATGCCTTTGGGACCGCTCACCGCGCTCATGCAACTACTGCAGTTATTGCTGATTATTTCGAAAAGGACAAAAGAATGTTTGGTTTCCTCATTAACAGTGAGCTTTTAGCAATGGATAAGGTTCTGAAGGATCCGAAACGTCCCTTTACTGCAATTATGGGAGGGGCAAAGGTTTCTGACAAGATCATATTGATTGAAAACCTGTTGAACAGGGTTGACAACATAATTATCGGAGGAGGAATGACGTATACCTTTATAAAAGCCATGGGTGGCAAAATTGGTAAGTCTCTCTGCGAAGAGGACAAACTTGATCTCGCTCTGAAACTTATAGAAAAAGCCAAAGAAAAGAAAGTTAAACTATATCTTCCAGTTGACAGCCTGAATGGTGATAAGTTTGATAATGATGCCAATACAAAAGTCACCGCGGTTGGTGCAGTTGATGATGGGTGGATGGGACTTGATATTGCAGAGAAAACCATTAAGGAATTTTCTTCCGTCATTGAAAACTCAAAAACAATTTTATGGAATGGACCGATGGGTGTTTTTGAGATGGAAAAATTCTCAAAGGGAACAACGGCGGTGGCCAAAGCAATAGCTGCGGCAACGTCAAAAGGAGCGTACAGTCTTATCGGAGGCGGCGACTCTGTAGCGGCAATAAACAAAAACGGACTCTCAGATAAAGTGAGCTATGTTTCAACCGGTGGCGGCGCTATGCTTGAATATATGGAAGGGAAGAAACTCCCGGGGATTACGGCAATCAGAGGAGAATAATTAAAAACGCCATAGAGGTTTTAAGAGAGATAGAGGCTTTACTTATTGAGTATAACTTTTTTATTCTTAATTATAAGATCGTGTAAAACTATTATCTTTGTATTAATTATGAAAAGGATAGTAGTTCTATTATTAGCAATATTTTCAATTCTTACGGGTTGCACAAAAAAAGAACCAACACGTACATCCGGTATTGATACTATTGACAATATTACCTACTTCTCTACAACTTATTATAACTATGGTTTTTCATTCTCCGGTGCAAAGTTGGTCTCTACAAATCTTAATCCCGGGCCTGATATCACAATTTTAGTTAATGTTGATAACACAACTCCCAGATTAACACTTCAGGCTAATAACCTGAAAGCATCTTTTTATAAGACAGGTGATTATCCTGATGAGTCAGCAGCCAAATCATCCTTCGACAATCTGAAAACGGTTTCTGTAACACAATGGCAGGATATGGCTGATCCGATTAGCGCCAACCAGGTATGGATTTACAGATCTGGTACTGAGAAATATACAAAATTCAGGATCGTAAGTACTATTAATGAAACGAGGCAAACCATACCCTATGGAGAATGCAGTTTCCAGTGGGTCTTTCAGCCTGATGGTTCATTAACATTTCCGGGTAAATGAGAATGGGATTGCAGAATTTACGGAAACGGATATTCAAAATCAATAACAAGAAAGACTTTAGGGAAACTATTCTTGAAGTATTTAATTTTCAATACAACGAGAATGTCGTTTATCATGACTTTATAAAAAGTCTGGGGAAGTATCCTTCTAAAATAGAATCTCCTGACAAAATACCTTTTCTTCCGGTTGAATTTTTCAGAAATCATAAAATCATAACCGGTAGTCTGCCTGTTGAAATGATATTTGAAAGCAGTGGAACAACAGGGGTCACCCCGGGAAAACATTTCGTTAGTGATTTAAGTCTGTACGAGGAAAGTTTTCTGGAATCCTTCAGTCTATTTTACGGTGAACCCGAACAATTTCTTATTGCTGCATTGCTTCCGTCATACACAGAAAGAGAAGGGTCTTCGCTTGTTTATATGGCTGATAATCTGATTAAGAGAAGCAGGAATCCTCACAGCGGATTCTACAGAGACCATAACGAAGAGCTGATTCTTACAATCAAAAAGGCTAAAGAAGAGAAACAGAAAATCTTATTGCTGGGAGTTAGTTTTGCATTGGTTGATCTTGCAGAAAATCAGTCACCTGATCTATCCGGTGTTATTGTGATGGAGACAGGAGGCATGAAAGGGAGGAGGAAAGAACTGACCCGTACAGAGCTTCATTCCATACTTAAAGAAAAGCTGAATGTATCTTCAATTCATTCGGAGTACGGAATGACTGAATTATTGAGTCAGGCTTACTCAAAAGGAGATGGGATCTTTTATTGTCCGCCATGGATGAAAATAGTCATCAGAGATCCGCAGGATCCTCTGACTCTTTATGACGAACCTTACCGAACAGGAGGGATTAATATAATCGACCTGGCCAATATAAACTCATGTTCCTTTATTGCTACCGGCGATCTTGGTAAAGTACATGAAGATGGCGGCTTCGAAGTCCTTGGAAGATTCGATAACAGCGACATACGAGGGTGTAACCTGTTGGCAGAATGAAGACTTCTTTATAGCCCCAGTTTTGTTTTTATTTCCGCAGGAATAGCATTTTTATGTACCATTATTGCTATAGTCTTGGCCCTGACATAGTTTTCTGACATATTAAGATATCCTCCGTATGGATTTCTATCGGTTCCCCATGAGTTCTTCGTAACATAAAATTTGGTACCGTTCTGATCTTTAACAATTCCTGTAAGATGCATCAGGTGATCGTCGGTGGTGGATTTATTATCATAACCTGCTTCCCGTGATTCCTGTGTTACTTTTACTTCAGGAAAAGGTTTGTTGAATTTATAAGCTTCGGCAGTACGTTCCTCTTTAGTCATTTTACCAAGTCTGACTTTGTCAGCGCCGGAGTACTGGTCAATATTTTCAACTTCAGGAATTATTGCAACACCTTTCGAGTGAGAGAAACCCTTTTCGCTAACATCGCCATCCCAGGCAACGGTATACCCTTTAATAAGAGCAGAATCCATAATTACGATAAGTTCGTTGAGCGGCACATTGTAGTAATTCATTTTCCTCCAGTTGTCAGGAATTGGGACTACTCCCTGTGTATAGAAAGGGAAAAGTGTGAAAGAGGTGATTTCAACATAGTCCGCGGGGTTAATTCCAAGGCTGGCTGTGAATGATTTCGGCGTATAACCGACACCTTTATATGTGAAGGTCTGGGGAACTTTACCAAGATAGGTATCGAGAACTGCGTCGACTATTGTGAAATACTGATCGCTTTCCTTGTTTCTCTTAAGGGGTACCGTAGCGACTGCGTTTACAAAAGAATTAAGTTCATTGTGATTATGATTTGTCATACTATAATTAAGGCCAGTATAAACCTCATCAGGGACAATCCCGTTTTTTACAAATTCTGTCATCCAGTCGTGTCCCACACTTCCCTGCTCCAGGTTTCCTTTTCCCTGTTGAATGAAATTGTCTTTAAGGCGGTCAACATAATTATATCTTACAATATACATTTCTGAAAGGTCAAATTCACCTTTTCCCATGCGAAGAAGTTCTGATTCCATGAATGAAGTAGTGGCGAAACACCAGCAGGTTCCGGTTCCGGCCTGATTCTTAACAGGTGTGGCTTTTAAATTGATCACAGGGGTAAACCTGTAGCCTTCTTCAGCTTTCTGAGGAGCTGTATTTTTCTTTTGAGCGTACGATGGTGTAATAAGAAGTGACAGAATAAATGCCAGCAGGATACGGGTTTTCATAATATCAGGATTTAGATTAAAACGCTAAGCTAGAAAGTTTTTTTATCTTTTTCCGACAATAAGGTTATAAGAATGATCGATCCAGGAGAAGACCTCTTTATCAGGAACAGATCCATCAAGTAATACTGTATTCCAGTGTTTCTTATTCAT
>JANYIW010000194.1 GCA_025358645.1 Bacteroidales bacterium | reverse complement strand
CCTGAACCAGTTGGTGCAGTCAAAACAATATTTCCATTGGTTTCTGAAGCTCTCTTTTGATGAAAGTAAGGTGCCCACTTTGTCTCATACAGAAAGTTAAAATGTTTTTCTTCCAGGATATTCACTTTAAATATTCCGGCTGATGCAGAATGGTCACATTGTTTCAATGCCCCGGCCCCAAGTAGTAGTTCCTGAAACTTGATGTTTGCTGTATTAACTGGCTTTCTGGAATACGCTTTTATTTCCGCAAAAGGCGGCACCAATATGCTTGAATTCAATAAAATGCCATAATCGTTTAAGAACGATTTAATAAAACCTGCATTCAATTTTCCGGCTTCTTCATCCCATTCCAACTTACCATCTTCGAAAAAGGAAAAAATGTCATCCCCAGTTTTATAAGAATGCTGAATAAAGTTGAACAGGAAGTTGATGTCCTTGTGATGCCCGGCAACAATCAATTTTATAAATAATTTGTCTTCTTGGGATAAAACAAGTTGATTGATGAATGGTACTGAAAATAATTCGTGCCGTTGATAGTACCAATTGGCTCTTTTTCCCAATAGCATTTTCTGAAATTCGGAATGGGCTTTACCTAAATCATGAAAGATAACAGCCAAACGAATTAACCTCCAAAAACGATCGGCATCGTTTAATGGCAACCTGCAAAATGCTTTTCGAAGTGACTCGTACATCCGAAGACATTCATCAATGTGCTGCTTTAAGGAAATAGGAGTTCCTGATTTTGCCAGAACCTCCTGATTTATTGTTGTCATACTTGAAACTTATGGAAGAAAATGTCGCTGTCGAATTCTTCCAAATCGGGTCTAAATCCGGTTAATTGTGAATTGACAGGATTGTTGTAAGAGATTACAGAATACGGTTCTGTACCCATATTTTTGCGTGGGATGGTATTACTGAAGTATTTCGGCAATGCCTGAATTTGACCAGGTAAATAGTTCCCATTAAAAGGAACTACCTGTCCACCAATTCTGGCATTTTGTACCTCGAGCAATTCCACTTCTTTGATACTTTCGATTCCGGCCAGATCACTACTTCGCCCCAAAAGGATCTGGTATGCTGGCTGTCGGAAATAGGAAACCAATTCTTCATCAACAAAATATAGAAAAAGTCGGCAATCGTAAAGAAACTCTCGCTGGATCACATTTGATTTAACTGCATTGTCCGGATAATTTTTATCATTCGCTTTGATTTGATAAATCGTTTCCAGATCAATCGTCTTAATTTTAAAATCAAAATAATAACCCAATTCAATTTCCTTGTTGTCCAAATACTTTCCCGATGCTGCATTGATCAAGCCCATAACCGTACTCACTGGCGGAACCTCAAGCGTAGGTTGAAAACCCGAAATCAGGTTGGGATACCTGAAACTCGAAGTCCACGAGTTTATTTTAATACGGAATGCTTTCATTATTCAATCTGGGATTTCATCTGTTCGCAATATTTATCAATGGCTTCATTGACAGATAATACTTTTACTACAGGAATATCCGTTAAAGTTTCCAAAGAATCAAGTTGAGAAGCAATCTCATCCATAAATCCACTTCGACGGCCAATAAATACCGAGCCATCGAAAGTTTCTTTATAATCCTTCAATACTTCTACCAATCCTTCAAAGTTGAAAACAACTTCATCGTCGCGTTGCCCTTTGCTGCCAACAATATGACTAAATGGATGATTCCCTGTATTCGCCGTTGCCAGAATTATAAACTTAGGTGTTACATCGCCCATGTTGTTGGTTTGCATAGCACCACCTGAAATGGTTTTTAGTGCCTGAATAGTATCAAATATCCGCTTTTCACGGATATCTTTTTCTAAACGAACCAGCTTTTTGGGATTTCCTTTCCCATCCAATATATATGGATCATCAATTTCCTCCGCACCATTCTTAATGGCTTCTTCTTGCAAAAAAATTGAAAGATTTTTGAAGCCGGTGCGATCGTAGCTGGAAAATGTGCCTACCATTGAGAGGTCTAAACTAAACATCCCTTTCATGATGGCACAATATTCCTGTTTTTCGTAAGGAACAGCATCGCCTTCCTGTCGCGACATGCTTGACCAGTTTTCTTCTGGCCTGACGCTGGCTGCTGAAATGATTGTAGAGTTTTTGAGCGGAGATATGCGGGTTACAGTTACATTAGTCATTTTAATGTTACCCTTTTTATCTTTTACCGGATCTCCGTTTTCGTCCAGTTCAGCATCTTTTGCGGCGCGCATGTACCCAAAAACATCATCATCAGGATATTTAAAAGGATCAGCATTTGTAAAAGCAATTTTCCCTTCCCGTGTAATGGGAGACATGATCCATCCTGCATTCTTTTGTAATGCTTCGCGCCACCAGTACCGCCAGGCTTGACCTGAAACATACACATAACTGCGTCCGTTTTTTCGGATTGATTTCGTTGCAATTGCATTGTCATTATTACTTTGGGTATTTTTTCCGGCATTGTTTAAAGCCACGACATCTACGTCGATTAATACAAATCCCTGCGTTTTTAGATTTTTCATTATTAATTAGATTTTATTCGTTAACGACTTCATTCTCAACTTCTGATTCTAATTCAATTTTCAACTCTTCTGTAATTAAATTCCGCTCATGCAATTCCTGATAAATGGCAATAAGCAGAAGATCCCTGATCTCTGCCCAATACGAACCATCAGGGAAAAGATAATTTATGTAATCATCCAGTGATACAATTGGTTTTTCATTTCCAGCTGCATAGTTTGCAGCAACCACGTCCTTTAACAAAAAGCGACGCAATGCGGATGCATTTTTGGCTCCATCCAATGCTTTAATCCTCTTTTTGATTTTGTCTGCATCTTCTTCCCTGACAAGGAATGCTGCCAACTCTTTGATTTTGTTGATTGTTTCTTTTTTCATACCTATAATGTTTTGTTGATAGATTGATACTATTTCAAAGTTAAATGGATGTTTGCGTGACCAACGAAGGATATCTGCTCGGATATTCTCTTCGTTTAATAGCTTATTGTAAATCCTATTAAACCATCGTCTGTATTCGCTCTGATCGATAATCTCTGTCTCTTTCGATTTTACAAACTCAAATTTCTCAGTTTGAAAATTGTATATTGCCCCTTTGTGCTTGCTATCGAAATAATGTGATCGAACAAATCTTTGCCAGTCTTCACGGAACCTTGGCTGCAAGCATGTTCTGTAAAAAAGAAAAACTTTTGCCGGGAGTTGGTACAATTGAATATCAGGACTTGCACCGAAATTCGTGAAAAGATAAAGAGTTAAAGATGGCAGCATATTTCCATCCCTAAAATCCTGTAAATTAGTAAGCGTATAATCAACAAAGTGGAAAATTGAATTCGCGGGCTTATTAAAATCAGATTTCGCCACTCCTTCCGAAATACCTATTCCAATTTCATGCAGGTTTTTTTCAGCAATAAGTTTAACAAACAAGTTGCTTAGCATTTGATTGCTGCTTTGCATCAGACTGATTTTCCCCTGTAATTGTTGACATGCAAAAGGGACAAAATGAATTCTGATCAGGGCTTCCTTTGAAAGTGCAATTCCTTTCTGAAAGAAGTGATGAAAATTGATTAGGGTTCCTGAACCTGTCATTATAGAGTTGTCACGACCACCAAAAAACAACTTGGTTTCTTGTCCGGTAATTCGACAGTAGCCAACTTCGGAAGGTTCTGTTTCTTTAATCACTGCTTCAAAATACTTTAATGTTTCTTCGGTTTTTCGTGATCCTTGAAAAGCAGGTTGAGTAATCTTGGAATTCAAAAAAAAGGCATTTAGTTTTCCTCCCCATTTTTCGACATAGATCTTTGTGATGTAGTCAATCAGTTCCAGAATATCCTTATCGGGAAATTTCTCCGACAGATATTCAATGGCAAAGCCGCCTGCATCAGCAAACGGATCGCCAGTTGGCCTTGTCAACCATTCGTATTTAATCGTTTTGTAGGTTTGTTTCATATCGTTCGTATAAATTCTTTCCATCCTTATAGAATGACATTCTGTTGCTTACCAAAAGCATCTATTTTATTTCATTCCTTTTTTCAGTCCTCTGACATGGTACGAAACCCTATCATTGGAGGGCTATTATTTTATTGCCCCAAATCCAATCCCGGTCGAATTTCCCAATCCTACATTCCAGGCAAACAGTTTTGTTTCTGGTTTGCCTTTTATTATCACGTAACACCAGTTTGCCTTGTTCATAATACCATTATAAGTCACCATTTTACTTCCTGCTTTACGATAAGCTGCATCAAAACTTATTTCCAGTGTATCATCTTTCAATCCGGCTTGTTCCATTTTTGTTATCATGGTCTCCTTCAAATATGAACCTGCCCTGGGATCATCATAAAGTATATGATCAATCTTTTCTCCGTTCTTCCTTTTAATAAAGACCGGGCTGCCCGGGAAAAACAGCTCTCT
>JANYIW010000156.1 GCA_025358645.1 Bacteroidales bacterium | reverse complement strand
ATATTTCTTACTGAATTATTTAAATTCCACTTTTAATACAAAGCCAGGCTCATCTGTTTTTCTATTTAATGGAAGAGTAATATTTACTTTGTCACCGGAAGCATTCCATTTTAAGGATACATTATTCCCTAAAACTTTAATACTTTCAATTTTCTGGCGGCAATCAAAAAGTGATTTTACTCTTATCGTTTCACTGATAGGAGTTGTCAGAGAGATTACATACACATAATTATCTTTTGCAGTGAACCAAAAATCATCAGGAGTAAAGGAAAAATCAAAACTAATTTTCTTTCCCGATCCATTTAGGATATTTCCATCCTCATCGCGGCCTTTTATATCAGTTTTTGTTGGACCCTCTTTTACTGAAGTCCATTTCCCTGTGCCATAGATAGATTCACCATTTATTCTCATCCATGCTCCAATTCCTTTTAAGATTTTTACACTCTCCTCCGGAATGGTACCATTGGCATCAGGCCCGACATTCAATAAGTAATTCCCACCTTTACTCGCAATTTCAGCAATCCAGAAAAGCATTTCTTTATGCGATTTCCAGTTGTTATCATAGCTTTTATATCCCCATGTATTATTTAGAGTTCCCGGAGTTTCAAATGGTTTTGTTTCGCTCTTATTTTCAGCAGGAATTTCATTATCTCCTGCTGTGAGAATATCTCCCAGATTATTGCCTACACGTTTATTTATTAAGCACTTAGGTTGATAATCATAAGCCAATTTATAAAACTCAAAACTTTGTTGCAAATTCATTTGATTTGGATAGTCATACCAGATCTCAACAAGGTTTGGAAATTTTGTCAATATCTCACGCATTTGTGGTTTTGCTTTCTTCTCAATATAATTTTCATAAGAGACATGTGCCGGATCAAAATTGTTTGTAGCATATTTATTAATAAAATTCGGGTCAATTTTTTTATATTGGGCTTGACCGGCATCACCACCATCCATCCAGTCAATTGAATGAGAATAATACAATCCCAAACGGATTCCATATTTTTGACATGCCTGGTAAATCTCTTCAATTGGATCGCGTTTAAAAAGAGTGTAATCATAAATATTGAAGTCTGTAACCTTTGAATGGTACATAGAAAAACCTTCATGATGCTTGGTAATAGCAACGATATATTTCATTCCTGCTTCTTTTGCCAGCTTAACCCATTCTTCAGCATTAAAGCCAGCAGGATTAAATCTTTTACATACTTCCTTATATTCTATCCTTGGAATCTGGGCCTCATACATAATCCATTCTCCCAGACCGGGGATTTTTTTACCTTTCCAGATACCTCCCAGAGTGGAATATGCTCCCCAGTGAATAAACATCCCAAATTTCAAATCATTATAATCTTTATAAAGTTTTGTTTTAGATTCACTCATTTTCTCCCATTCTTTTATCATCTCATCCTTTTCCTGTGAATAACCATGAAATGCCACTGCCATGTATATTAATATTATTAATGCTTTTTTCATTTTTTTTGATTAATTTAATAGTGATACAATGTCGTTAAATTAAGTTAAAGTAATGAAAATTCGGGGACACATGCTATACTATGGGTATATTTTTAAGGATAAGGGGAAGCCTGCTTCCCCTTATCCTTAAATTTAAAAAAATAAATAAATAAATTTGAACTTATACTCTTATCCGTTACTTAACACGATATAACTTTTTCTAAAAAAAAGAAAGGTTTTTATTAATAACTATTGTTTAAATTTCTTTCTACAAGAGGAATCGGCCATACGAACCCTTTGTCGGTATAAGGAACAGAACCAGGTCCCCGTTCTCCGTTGGGAACATCTACTTTTAATCCCCTAAGGTAGTCAATCCTGTCTCCTTCGCAAAACATTTCTATAAGGCGTTCATCACTTATCATCTGTTCGGTAATATTAGCCCCTGTCACGAAGCTTGCTGACGTTTCGTAAGATACTCCGGCTACAGTTGCATCCCATGCGCGTTTCCGTACAATATTTAAATCGTTTGCTGCACTGTTTTTATCTCCTTCCTTGAATGATAATATGGCCCGGGTCAGATACATTTCGGCAAGCCTTATCTGAGGAACGTTAGTATGACCAAACAGAGGCCCCCTGTAATATTTATTAGCAACAAGAGTACGCCAGGTCAGGTTTGTCCGGACCTCATAGAATCGTCCTGGTATTTGTTGCGCTACAGGTACATTTGAAGCTTCCCTGACAGCAATTAACTGCCGGAACCGTCTATCCCTTCTGGCGACGATTGTAATTGATGTGTCATTTTTGGCATCCTTCATCCATCCGATCCGTTTTAACACTGTATAGTCCATATGTGTTGCTGTCCATCCGCAAGGACCATTACCCCCAAAGAGGTGGGTAAAGGTGGTAGCGTGATAATTTTGTTTGCCATAAGTTTTATCATAACCTGGAATATACATTATTGTTTCCTTGCCACAGCCCGGAATGCTCTTATTAAAAGCTTCAATCGGCTCTTCACTCAGATTATAATCGCCACCGTTTTGGTCAATAACAAAACTGGCATATTCTTTTGCTTTTGCATAATTGCCCATTGCGAAATAAGTACGCGACAACATTGCGGCTGCTGCAAATTTGTTGGCTCTGCCGGCCTGGTACGAAGGATGCATTAAACCTGCTATATATCGTTCTGGCAATTGTTCATAAGCTATAGTGAAATCAGCAAGAATTTGATCCCATATTTCCTGAACAGTTCCAATTTTCGGGGCTGATGCATCCTCGTAAGAACTTGCCTTAGTCGTTCTCAAAGGAATCTGTTTAGCATCGTTGGCTCCACCGGGTACATAGGCATTCACTAACAAAGTAGCGTTCATATAATAGGCGAATCCCCTCAAAAAGTGGAGCTCGCCCATAATCCTGTCAAGATTGTATTTTTTGTCATCGTCACTCATTTTAGGAAAAGGGATACCTCCTTTTTCGTCTACAAGTTGAAGGGCATAATTTACGGAAGAAATTACTTTATAAGTGATTCTGAATGTCTCATCAACCCAATCCTTGTTGTTTTCAGTATCGCGGTACCATCCCCAGGCATTATCCCCTGGTGTTGACCAGGCTACGTCGTCCCCGACTGCATTTTTGTACAAATACCAGTAGTTATATACATTCCCCCAGTCTCCCTTGGCGAAAAGTTCACCATATCCTCCTATCGGAGCCCTGTCAAATTCAGCTAAATTAGTCCAAGGGCTTTCAACCGGTCTTTCCAGTTCAAAGTATTTCTTGTCATTACATGCGGTGACCTGCATCAAAATGATACAAGCCAGAAATATAGTTTTTTTCATAATAATTAATGTTTTAAAATTTAATAGTTACGCCTATACTTGCCGAGAATAATTGAGGTAAATCCCATTGACTCACAAGTCCTAGTCCTTCCGGGTCCCATCCAGGGTATTTTGTGAGCGTATACAAGTTCTCCAAAGTTCCATAGATTCTTAATGTCTGCAATAGCTTCCTCTCGGATTTAAAAGGCAGTGTATATCCAAAATTAATAGACTTTAATTTCACGTAGTCGCCTTTAAAAAGAAATTGGTTATTCCATGTACGGGAATCTCCCAATCCTATAGTAGTACCGTCATCCATTTTGACATTGCCTTTCCAGTCCAGACGTTGGTACTTTGCTTTGTCTCCCGGATTTTTCCAATAATTCTGATCAAAATCTGCCAACATTTCACCATTGGCGTTTGGATTTACAAGACCTCTGATAAAGGTATCGAGAATATAATTACCGCCTGAAAATGTAATCAAAAAGCCAAGGTCAAATCCTTTATAAGTAAATTTATTGGATATACCTCCATAATAAGTGGGCATTCCGTTTTTCCCTTTCAGATGGAATCTGTTTGTATTGGAATTGGCGTTGGTGGCTAACAGGAGAATGTCATTCCCTTGCTCGTCTTTAAGGCGTTGTGTCTCCCCGGTTTCAGTGTAATGTGCCTGGTCAAGTGCGTAAATCTGTCCAAGTCCCGTTTCTGAGTTGATACCGGCAAAATCGGCAAGAAAATAGTCTCGTACCCCATAACCAACTTTATTAATATATGGCATTTCTACCATCCCGGTTCCTGCCATATCCACTTTCGGTGTTAGTTTTTTCACTTCGTTGTGGTTAAAAGCAATATTCAGTGTTGTCTGCCATTTCAGATTCCGCGATTCCAGATTGGAAGAAGTAACTGAAAACTCAATTCCCGAATTGACAAGGTCACCAATATTTCCCCAAATAGAACCAACACCTGATGATGGTGGAATGGTACTAGCTAAAAGAAGACCTTTAACATATTTGTTGTAATAGGCAATCGATCCGTCTATACGATGATTAAAAAAGCCGAAATCAAGACCAATATCCATATTGTTGGTAGTTTCCCATCTCAGGTTGGTAACTCCAATGGATGAAACCAGAGTACCATTAAGACCCAAAATATCCTGACTACCATAAGCCAAACCGCTCGAGAAGTTTGTTACATCAAGGTTTCCGGGGATACTTGCATTTCCTGTTTGGCCAAAACTGCCCCTGATCTTTAAGAAATTACTCTTCCCGAATTTTCCCATGAATGATTCATCGGAGAGTATCCACCCGGCCGAGAATGCAAAAAAATTGCCCCATCTGAAATCAGGAGTAAAAACTGAAGATCCATCCCGCCGCATACTGATCCCGGCCAGGTATTTATCTTTGAATTTATAGTTGGCACGCCCGAAATAAGATTTCCCGTAACCTTCTCCATTTAGTCCGGAAAACATATTGGTTAACAGGGTGGGGGTACCCAATTGCTGATAAGTACCTATCAGGTTCTCGCCTTGCATACTGCGGTACCACGTATTATCCCGCGCAAATTCGGCACCTCCTACCAGATCGAGGGCATGTTCGCCGAAAACTTTGCTATACTTAAGATATAGTTTATATTGAACTGATTTGCTTGTTGAGGCATTATCCTGTGCCAATGAGCCTTTTTGGCGGATAACATCTGATACCCAGAAATTTCTGTTGGATTGTATAAAGTCTATAGACGCCTCTGTCCGTGCTGAAAGACCTTCGATATACGGGAGATGGTATTCACCGTATACACTGGTTAAGACACGATATATTTCCAGACTTTCCACCAGGTTTGCGCGATCGCTGGTAGCAACCGGATTTCCTACTAAAGGATTGTAGTATAAAAGTGGATTGGCAAGACTGTAAACAGGTTCAAAAGGAACTGTAGCGCTATTTACAAAGCTAAATCCTCCTCCTGTTCCATTTTCATTCCCGTCCTCAACACCCCCTTGATCGTTCTTGCCACGGTTGCCTTTGGATAAGGATAGATTCATTTTTGTACCAATTTCCAGCGAATTTAGGGGTTTAAGATCTATATTGGCCCGCACTCCGTAACGTTTAAGATCTTCATTCTTCATAACGCTTTTATCAGTTCTATAATTCCCTGATAAATAATATCGGACTGCTTTATCTCCTCCAACGGTTGAGAAGTTGAGATTTTGAAAATTCCCCTGTCGCATTGTTTCTTTCCGCCAATCAGTATTGATAACCTCTGCCTGTTCACGTGTGAGAAATTCTGTCGCATACGCTCTTTTATCATACACATCGCTCATATTATACGTCCCTAATCCATAAGCTTGTTTCGCCTCGTCCTTTATCCGAAGCCATTGCGTTGTATTCAGGAAATGCATTCTTTGAGAAGGTAAATCTGAAATCCCTGCGCTAAAATCAAGGTTCATGGTAGCTTTTCCGGTTGTTCCTGACTTCGTTGTGATCAAAATTACACCATTTGAGCCTCTTGAACCATATATAGAGGTAGCTGCGGCATCTTTAAGAACCTGTATCGATTCGATATCTGACTGATTGATCAATGACATAGGCGATTGGGGTGCGGAACCATCATTGCCAATATCGATACCCGTTTGTATCGGCACACCATCAATGATCCAAAGCGGGCTAGTACCTGCGCTTATAGAGCTCAAACCCCTGATCTTAATGTCAACATCAGCTCCCAATCTCCCTGAAGTAGACTGTACGCTGACCCCTGCTGCCTGTCCCTGTAACAGGGAATTGAAATTAGAAGAACCGGTGGCTGTTTCGATTACATTAGACTTTATTGTAGAAATACTTCCTATAATATCCCTTTTTTTCTGCGATCCATAACCAACTACTACTACCTCCTCCAGACCAATTGCCGACTCAGCCATTGTTATGTTGATTTGAGTTAATGTCCCGATAGTGATTTCCTGGGGTTCCATCCCAATAAACGAGAATGTCAGGTTTTTTGATCCCGGGGGAACTTCTATACTATACTTACCGGCAATATCGGTAATCGCCCCCTGAGTTGTTCCGGTAACAACAACGTTTACTCCTGGAAGAGGTGCACCATCCTTGTCGACGACAGTCCCGGTTATTTTCAGTTGTTGAATAGCCGTCGAGATTAACGTTACATCACTTGGAGTGAGTATTATCTGCCTGTCGTAAACGATAAATTTTGTATCATTATTGAGGATTTCATTCAGAATATCAATAATTGGTTCTTTATCTGCATCAATATTAACTTTTCTGGTTACATCGATTAGTTTCTGATTGTACAGAAAATAGAACTCGCTTTCATCCTCAATTTTATTGAGAACCTCTTCGATGCTCGTGTCTTTAAGATGGAGTGATATTTTTGTCGCCTGAGAATAGGTCGGGGCAGCAAAAATATTTGCCAGACAACAAAATAACAGGAAGGCTGAGATTTTCATAGTAAGTAGTAATTTGTGCCAATTACTATTTGGTTTGAATAAACCATAGTAATCCAAGGTTTTTTTCATACTTTTGAAGTGTTAGAGTTAATAATAAAATTTTTGTTTATGTAATCAGGAATCGATTTATTGTCCTCTGACATTGAGGGAAAGTGTTACAGCGCTTTTCCTCTTTTTTTTGGAGGTCAATATTCTTATGATTTTCAGGTAATATGCATAGACGGTAGATTTAGGTTTTTAATAAGGGTAGTATTATAAAATTAATTTCTTCAGATTCTTTTTTGTCTGGTAGGGAATATTAGTATTTTTTTTCTTGGGAATGAGCCGTCGGGAAGAGGATCACGTTTTACTTCAATATAATCAATGGTTGAAGACATCTTCAGCAATTTGAGGATTTCTGCCAGAGATTCGTCCTGGAATGTGGCTCTGTAGGAGTAATTCTGGATTTTCTCACCTTTCAGTTCAATATCGACATTAAATATTTGTCCGATTTTTTTCACGACCTGACTTAATGGCTCATTCCTGAAAATCAGTTTTCCATCTTTCCAGGATATATATTTATAGGTATCTTCATTAATGATTAAAGTGGTTCCGTTGACTTTATTGAATGAAAAATGTTGGTTTATACCAAGTTTGGAACTCTTAATATTTTTTTTACTATCGGTCAGACTAACTTCCACTATACCCGAAACAAGTGTTACTTCAGCCTTATCAGAAGAGGTATATCCCGATACAATAAATTTTGTCCCGGTAGCTTTGACGCTCAATGATGAAGTCTCAACAATAAAC
>JANYIW010000125.1 GCA_025358645.1 Bacteroidales bacterium | reverse complement strand
CATAACCTGCATGCAAAATGCACGAACAAGTGCAGGAGGAGTAGTTACAGATATTCCAAAACAGGCACTGTCTGTCGGGCCTGTTCAGACATGGATGGCAGAAAAAGTTTCAATATGGCAGGCAGGTACACATGATAATTCTTTTGGACAGCGACTTACCGCATTTATGATAAGTAAGAAGATTGTTGATAGTTCAGTCCCTATGTCATTATTAGCAGATCATCCTAATGTACAGTTTAACTATTATAGAGGTGGAATAGGGGTTTGTGAAACCGAAATGCACTAAATCTTTTAAATGATTATAGATTTTAGGTTAATCTTACCATTGATAATGAATATACGAAAAACTGAGTTTGCTTTTTTTATGGGGTTTATGCTCCTGGTTTTCAATTTAAACGCTCAAGTAAAAGTTGCTAGTACCCCGCCAATGGGGTGGAACAGTTATGATTGTTACGGAGCATCTGTAACCGAAGATGAAGTTAAAGCTAATGCAGGCATGATGGCGGCTCACCTGAAAGATTATGGATGGGAGTACATAGTTATTGATTATTGCTGGTTCTATCCTTACTCTGGAGCCATGGGGAATCCTCCACAAAATGAAGATTTTAGACCTCAATTGACAATGGACAAATATGGTCGCTTATTTCCTGCTGTTGATAAATTTCCCTCTTCAGCCGATGGACGAGGATTTAAGCCAATAGCTGATTATGTTCATAGTCTTGGATTAAAATTTGGGATACATCTTATGCGGGGCATTCCCCGACAAGCGGTTCATTCGGATGCTCCAGTGAAAGGGATTGAAGGAATAACTGCTTCAATGATTGCAGACAAAAGTTCTATCTGCACATGGTTAAATTCCATGTATGGGGTAGATATGACGAAGAGAGGAGCACAGGAATATTATAATTCATTGTTTGAATTGTATGCTTCATGGGGTGTCGATTTTGTAAAAGTAGATAATATAAATGCAGGCCAAGGGGACGCTCCATACAGGAAGGAAGAAGCTGAAGCGTACCGGAAAGCAATTGATATCTGCGGAAGACCTATTGTATTGAGTTTTTCTTCAGGATTAAGTTACAAGAATGCAGAGCATCTTCGAAAAACTGGGAATATGTGGAGAATCTCCAATGACTTCTGGGATAATTGGGAGGCACTGAAGAAACAATTCGAAAGATGTAATTTATGGTCTAACCAAATTGTCGAGGGGCACTGGCCTGATGCAGACATGATACCAATAGGCAGGTTAAATAGAAGAGGCCCAATTTCCGGACTTGAACGCGAATCTAATTTTACAATAATAGAACAGAGAACACTCATGACTCTGTGGTGCATATTCAGATCTCCGCTAATGATTGGCGGTGATCTGATGGTTCTTTCACCGGAAATGAAAACCCTATTTTCTAAAGGAGAGGTTCTGGAGGTTAACAAGAATAGCCAGAATAATCACCAGTTGTCACATGAAGAACAAAAGATCATCTGGTTAGCGGATATCCCAGGAACACAAAATAAGTATCTGGCGTTCTTTAATATAGGGGATGGAGATTCATTGATTGAAGTTAAATTGAAGGATATCGGATTTGATAATCAATGCCAGATACGGGATTTATGGAAGGGCATTAATCTGGGTTCTTTTACGTCAACCTTTAGCCAGAAAATTGTTCCTCATGGATCTGGTTTATATAAAATTAGTATAATTAAATGATTTACAGTTATTTGTACACGAAGTTTATTAGTTTGCTTATTAACTATCTGATATTATAATAATCGCTTTTAAGTTGGAGGAAAAAAGCCCAAACAATGGATATAATTTTATTCAATTTTTTGATGATTTTCATTTTGAATGTCACCAATTCAGCAATAGTTCGGGAGAATGTAAAATCCTTTTCTGCATATAATGTTAAACTATTGGATCAGCATATAATCATAGATGGAGACTGGAATAAACCTCAATGGAAGAATATTCAAGCTATAAAAATTTGCAATATTATGGGAGCTAGATCTTCATATATTCCCGAAGTTCAGGCAAAAATGATGTATGATGATCATAACATTTATGTAATTTTTAATGTCAAGGATCAGTTTGTTCATTGTGTTACAAAAGAGGTTAATGGTCCTGTCTGGAATGATTCTGCCGTGGAATTCTTTTTTTCTCCAGACACATGTCTGCCTATGAGATATTTCAACCTTGAAATCAATTGTGGCGGAACACCATTAATGCACTACAATATTATCCCAAGAAAAGAAGTAGAAAATCTTAAGATTGAGGATATTGAAAAGATAGAAATAGCACATTCTTTACCACAAATCGTTGATCCTGAAATTAAGGAACAGGTCACCTGGACTCTTGAATACAGAATCCCGATAGATATTCTCAGGAAGTACTCAAATATAACTCAACCCAAACCGGGTATCATCTGGAGAGCCAATTTTTATCAATGTGCTGATAAGACCTCTAATCCACATTATTTAACATGGTCTATCGTCGACAACAATAAACCTGATTTTCATTTACCACAATTTTTTGGGATTATAAAATTTGAATAGTAATAATATAGGAAATAAATATGAAAAAGAGAAAAATGAAACTTATTTTTAAAATGATGATAATAACATCATTAGTACTAATTCTGAGCAGTATTCAGATATTTGCCCAGGCTCAAACTCAGTCTTCCGCTCAGCCTCAGGATCAAAATCAGGCTTTTATTCTGACCCCGAAACCCTCATCATCGCCTCGAATCAATGGTGCAAAAGTATTTGGTGTCAGACCCGGACATCCATTTCTTTTTACTATACCGGCAACAGGAGAAAAACCAATTACATACTCCGCTGAAGGCTTACCCGAGGGGCTGAAGCTGGATGCAGACAAAGGTCGTATTTCGGGTTCGGTTGCAGTACCGGGAACATATATTGTTAAGCTAAAGGCAACAAACAAAATAGGAAGCAATGAACGTGAATTCAGGATTTGTGTTGGAGACAGGATAGCCCTTACACCTCCGATGGGATGGAACAGCTACAATGTTTTTGGAATAAGAAATGTTGATCAGAAAGCTATCGAAACGAATGCCAAAGCAATAGTGTCATCGGACCTGATAAACCATGGATGGACCTACATAAATATTGACGGGGGATGGCAGGGACATACCCGCGGAGGTAAGTTTAATGGAATTAATCCTGACAGTACCAGATTCCCTGATATTATAGGATTAATAAAATCTATCCATGATCTTGGTTTGAAATCTGGTATTTATCATCAGGCATATATAAATTCTTATGACAAAAGGATTGGGGCCACGAGCAATAA
>JANYIW010000096.1 GCA_025358645.1 Bacteroidales bacterium | reverse complement strand
AGGACTTGCAACTGCACAACGAAAAGATTCGCAGGGAATTTGTTTCGTCGGGAAGGTTCATCTTCCGACTTTTCTACAGCAGAAACTGGAGGCGAAAAAGGGAAATATAATTGAAATAGTTGAAGGGGTTGAAGGGGTTGATAAATTCATTTTCCCTGCAATAGCTGATGGATTACCTGATGGAAAAGCTAATGAAGAATTTTTGTCTTCTATGACTAAACCATTCAAATATAATCCAACATCAGGAAAAATTATTGGAACGCATAACGGCGCACATTTTTTCACAATCGGTCAAAGGAAAGGTATAAATGTCGGAGGCCATAAAGAAGCTCTGTTTGTCATCGGTACTGATGTTGAAAAAAATATTGTTTATGTTGGTGAAGGTCAGATGCATCCCGGACTGAATCGCAAAGGACTGTTTATAAGGGATGATGAGACACACTGGATAAGAACAGATTTAAGAATGAAAGAAGACGAGAGTCGCGATTATATGTTAAGAATAAGGTATCGTCAACCGTTGCAGGCTGCACGTCTATATTCCAGAAAGAAAGGAATTTACATCATATTTGACAAGGTTCAGCGGGGTATTGCTCCCGGACAGTTCGCAGCATGGTATGAGGGGGATGAAGTTATCGGATCGGGAGTTATTGACAAGTGAAAACGTTGCGCGTTTATCCTGTGTAGTTTCATGATTTATGCTACCAATTTATCTAACCATTTTTCTCTATTCTTCCATGAAAAATCATTGATGCCATATTCCTCAATTGCCTGCAATACGTCCGGCGCTACTTCTTTTTCCAAATCATTTAATATCATTATTCCATCACTATTTCTGGCTTGCTTTGTATCTTCAAAAGCAAAAAGATGAGCGATGATATTCTGTTTTTTGGGGCTCGATACTGCTTTAATAATTCTTTCAGCGGCTTTTCCCGAAGAAGGAATAAGAAAATCAAACTTGTGTTGAAATGAACTTTTACCCTGTAGAATAATATTGGGAGAAAAACGAATATTGTTTTGTTGAAGAAAATTAGTTACATCTTCTAAAAAGAATGATTCCACTTTTGGCGAAGCCAGAATAAATAAATCATCTACAGAAAGCATTGCCTGTATAAAATTATGTTTACGCATAGGGAATGTTGCGGGAGTAGCCAAAGTAGTTAATTCATTTCCTTTTAATATTACACCGAATCCATTTAAAATAGAATGTAATTCATTCTGTCTTGCCGGTGTAGAAACATCAACTCCTGCCATTTCAAGATTGTTTATTGTATCTCCATCGTCGGTCATAAAAATACGATCTCTGTCATCGCGTTTTAAATAAAACTGAATCTGGTCGTTAATGTGATTTACAAATGGGGTAGTAACTTCAAAATGTCCGTTTATTTCTTTGTAGTTGATTTTTTGTTTCAACCATTCAGTATATGATTCAATCAAGTCTTTCATATCAGTAATGTTTTTATAATTTTTGGCAATTGAGTTACATTGCAATACTTCATAAAATCAATTAACATTTCATAAATATCTTTCCCTTAAACTTTCATTAACAGATAAGCAGGTATTGCCCATTTCTCTCCATAACCTTCAACATAAAGATGTAAATGTGGAGTTGGAATTTCCTTTCCGTTATATGGTTCAAGAAATGAGAGCGGAACCGCTTCAGCTTCAGGATTCAAATGAATTGGTCCATCCAAATCAAGTCTGCGTAAAATAAATGCTTTACGTACTCTGTTCTGATAAGTAATTTTTGTAATATTTATTGAACCTCTGTAAATATCAAAAAGAAAATTTTCTCTTTTATCGGAAGAATTAAACGCAATAGATAATTTTTGACCCGAGGATGGAAATTGGTATTCTTTATCTTCTTCGGGAAATTTCTCCATCCCAAAGAAAAAGTCAGCATCCTGTTGTGTTATGAAGTGTGCCATTATCAAATTGTTTTAAAACCAATCTCTGCATCATGCATTTGCAATACAGTTTATTGTTACTAAATTACGATTAATCCGGGAATAAGTAATTCAATTATTCAATGAAATTTCTCTTCTTCTGAAAGCTAACAACAAAAACACCGGCAAATATAAGCAAGGCAGAGGTAATCATAACAATATCAATATGATCCTGTCCCATAAGTGTTGCAAGATAAGCCGCGATTATTGGCTGAGTATAAGTATAGGTACTTA